>JAURNA010000073.1 GCA_030830385.1 Crocinitomicaceae bacterium
CAACGAATACCTCACGCGCAGCAAACGACGAAATCAAGGCAATTCCCATTTTCCAATCATAACCCAATGGCTCAATAACAGGTTCAATGGTTTTTCCCATGATTCCGATATAGGAGTTCTCCAATCGGGCAGATGCCACACTCCGTTCGGTTTCTCTTTTCGAGAGTCCGTCCATTTCAGCAGCCAATCGGGCACGTTCCTGAGCAACCTGCATTCGATCTGAAGGACCATAGGTTCCGAGTGCCCATAAAACAATGGAAATTGCCAGGATGATTTTACCGGCATCTACCACGAATACACGTACCTTTTCCCACACTGTCAGACCCACATTTGCCCATCGAGGCACCTTATAACCGGGCATTTCCAACAGCAAAAAGCCGTGTTGTCGGGCTTTGATAAACCCTTTCAGAACGAACGCCATACATAACGCAGCAAACGTTCCCAGCGCATACAATCCGAGTAGCGCCAAACCCTGAAGGTTTATGAAGCCTCCCACGGTTTCATCCGGAATCACAATTCCGATTAGAATTATATAAACGGGAATCCGAGCCGAGCAACTCATCAAGGGAGCCACCATGATCGTAATTATTCGTTCCCGCCAATCAGCAATGGTTCGGGCTGACATTACACCGGGAATTGCGCAGGCTACACTCGACATCAGCGGGACCATACTTTTCCCATTCAATCCAAAGGGTCTCATGAGACGATCCATGAGGTAAACCACGCGTGAGAGGTACCCCGTTTCTTCCATAATCGAAAGGAAGAAGAACAAAATCGCGATCTGAGGGATGAAAATCACTACTCCACCAATTCCCGGGATGACTCCCTGGGTGAGCAAATCCGAGAATATCCCTTCAGACATTACCGAGGCCGTCCACTTACTCAATTTGGTAAACCCAACATCGATCCAGGTCATCGGTACATCCGCAAAGGCGTAGATAAACTGGAAAACCAGCAATAAAATACACAGGAAAATAAGGTATCCAAACACGGGATGCGTGAGAACTCTGTCGATTTTTACCGAGCGTGTATCATACGTTTCCTTGGTTCTCAGCACAGATCCCATCGACTCAGCAATGGTTCGTAACCGTTGTGCAACGTCTTGTTCGACCTCATCAGTATTTCCTGAATCAGGAAGATCACCTTTGAATGCATGGTTTCTTTTAGAATTCATTTTCTCAAGCGCAACAATCAATCGGTCTTTCCCACTGTTCACACGTGCATTCGTCTCGACGATCGTCGCTTCCGGGAAGAGTGCCTGAAGGGCTTTCTTATCAATTTCGATTCCATGTCTGTGTGCAATATCTGACATGTTGAGAACCATTACAGTTGGCAATTTCAGATCATACACCTGCGAGAAGAGCAAAAGGTTCCGCTTGAGATTGGATGCGTCTAAAACGACCATTACAGCATTTGGATGGTCGGCGTGGTTTTCATCCGAAAGAGCATTCCAGACAACTTTTTCCTCTTCGGAGCGCGCATAAATGCTATAGGTGCCGGGAAAGTCGATCAATTCATGCTCTTTACCTTGCACATGGAGTTTTCCCGTCTTTTTTTCGACCGTTACACCCGGAAAGTTCCCCACGCGTTGACGCAAACCTGTCATCAAGTTGAAAATGGAACTCTTTCCGGTATTAGGATTTCCGAGAAGCGCGATTTTCATGGTACACTCAGGGGTTCTACCTGCACCAGCTTCGCCTCGCTTCGACGCATGGCCAATACAGAATTTCCAAGGTTTACAGCAATGGGATCTCCGAACGGTGCCCTGCCAACTACCGTGATTTCCTGGCCGGCATAAAGCCCCATTTCAAAGAGTTTTACTTTGAGGTCGGATTCCTGAATGCGCATCACACGCAACGGAATACCTTTCTCTGCTTGTTCCAGGGAAATCATACACGCAAAAGTAGTGTTTGAAGCGACATGAGGGCCTCACCTTTTCATGGTATTCTAAAGCGTGATTCGATCTTTTACCACCAATCGGGTCGTTTCCCGTGTTGTTTGCTGAAGCAGAATGTCTTTGTCTCGGGTTACACGCTCAATAGTAGGTTGATCATAATGCCGAATGGTTACCAACTCCAGGTTCTCGTTGTACTTTACGTGATATGAATCGTGAAAAAGCGCTTTGATTCGTTCAACATCAATCTTTTCACCGTCTACGAGAATGGAGAAGTTCAAGGCTGAATTCTGCATGATGTTAATCTTCGCATTCGCCTCATCCAGACGTGCAAAAATATCGCTGAGGTTCTTCTCTACGAGGAAGGAAAAGTCTTTCGGAGTGAATGAAAACAGCGTTTGATTCATTTTAAAAATAAAGGAAGGAATCAGGTTATCGGACAACGTTGATGAATGAACAATGGTTCCTTCGGCCTCCGGTTCTACGAACGATTTCACGTACAATGGAATTTCCTTGTTCTGCAGCGGCTTGATCGTCTTCGGATGAATCACCGATGCTCCGTAGTACGCAAGTTCTATTGCCTCCCGAAAGGAAATCCGGTCCAGTTTAATCGTGTTGTCGAACCATTTCGGATCTGCATTGAGCATTCCGGGTACATCTTTCCAAATCGTTACGTCATTTGCGTTGGAACAATACGCCATAATTCCCGCTGAGAAATCCGAACCTTCACGGCCCAGTGTAGTGGTAAAACCTTCTGCCGTGTGTCCAACAAAGCCTTGTGTTACCAGCACGTTGCATTCCTCAAATCTTGGTAAGAATCGTTCCTGAAACAGGGCTTCAGTTCGGTTCCAATCCACTTCTCCCTCTCGGTATTTATTGTCTGTCCGAACCAGTTTTCGAGCATCTGCCCAACCGCTCTTCACTCCTTCTGACTGAAGGTATGCATTCACAATCCTGGTGGAAACAACCTCACCCAGAGATACAACCTGGTCGTATTCAAAATCGAAGTTTTCGGGAATGGGTGCCTTGAACATTTCGCGCAATGCACTGAACTCGACCTCTACTTCACGATAAATTGAGTGGTTTGTATCTGTGAACAATTGCCTGAGAATCTCCTTGTGAAATTGTTCTCTTTCGTCAACACGCTCCATGAACAGCAATTCATCCCGTTTGCAAAGGGCCTCAACGATTAGCTCCATTGCGTCTGTTGTCTTTCCCATAGCGGAAATCACAACCCCCAATTTATGTCCTGCATGCATGTGAACGATACTCGCTACGTTTCGTACTGCATCGGCATCCTTCACGGAAGCGCCCCCAAACTTAAAAACCTTCATGCGCATATCGTTAGCAAAAGTAGGGGAAAACCCACGAAACCATGTTTGATGTTTGACTTTTTATTGAACGTTACGTCAGCTGATCACTCAAAATCCGCATCTCGATTACTGGAGAGATGCGCTCGTAAAGAATGCGGTAAACGGCTTCAACGATTGGCATTTCCACCTGGAACTTTTCGTTGATTTCCATCACACTTCGAGTTGCATAGTAGCCTTCTGCGATCATGTCCATCTCTAATTGCGCCGTTTTTACCGAATATCCTTTACCGATCATAAAACCGAAGGTTCGATTGCGCGAAAACTTCGAATAAGCGGTAACCAATAAGTCACCCAGGTAGGCAGAAGATTTCACATCGCGGTGAATCGGGCTCACTTCATCAATAAAGTTTTCCATTTCCAGAATCGCATTGGAAATCAGTACCGATTGAAAATTATCGCCGTATCCAAGTCCCGCACATATACCACAAGCCAGGGCGTATACGTTTTTCAATACTGCTGAAAGTTCCGTCCCGAACAAATCATCGGAAATGGATGTTTTGATGTAGCGACAAGATAGCATCTCCGCAATTTCCTCAGAAATATCTTCATCCTGACAGGCAACCGTCAGGTACGAAAGTCGTTCCAGAGCTACCTCCTCTGCATGGCATGGCCCGCAAATGATTCCAATGTTGTCATATGGGGTACCAAAGGTTTTGTGTATGAATCGCGCCGGAATTGCGTGGTACTCCGGAATGATGCCTTTTACCGCAGACATCACGACTTTTTCCTTCAGCAACGTGGGATCAATCTCCTCGAATAATTTTACCAAAAAGGCGGACGGTGTCGCAACGATAATAATATCAGAATCTTCCAACGTCTTTTTCAGATTCGTTGAAGGATTGATTTTGTCCAAATTCAGTTCTACAGATTGGAGGTATCTCGGGTTGTGACGGTATTCGAGGACATGCTTCACCTGATCCTCGTCTCGCATGAACCAGTTCACCTGATCCACATTGTTGCATAAAATCTTGACGAGCGCTGTTGCCCAGCTACCGCCCCCGATCATTCCTATGTTACGCTCAGACGACATTGTTTCGAATCCTGACAAATTTAGGGATAATCATTATCAAACAACGGAATTGATCGTAATCACTCTTGACAATGTGTTGAATTTTCAGAATTTTGCAGGGCAACGCACACTGTGTGCGTGCAAGATGTGTGTAATTGCAATTCTGAATGAAACGCCTTGCCATCCTTTTTTTGATCGTACCCTTGTGGAGTAATGCACAGTTAACCAACACGATTCGCGGAACTGTCATCGATCGGTATTCGGAAGTCACATTGCCGGAAGCGAAAATTTTTGCATTCTCGAAACAAGACACTTTGCGCACACTTGCGGATTCAGAGGGTAATTTTCGCTTTGAAAATCTACCCGTTGGCCGTTATACAGTCATTGCCCGGATGATGAGCTACGAGTCCGCAGTTCTGTCACATCTGGAACTTACCTCCTCAAAAGAATTGGTACTTATGTTGAAACTGACCGAACTTGTCCAGGACATGGATGAAGTTAAGGTAAAGGCAAGGGACGAAGGTGAAGTGATCAACAAATTGGCAACCGTGAGTGCTCGTACTTTTTCCATCGAACAGTCGCAGCGGTACGCGGGAAGTTTCAATGATGTTGCGCGAATGGCTCAAAACTTCGCCGGGGTTCAAGGTGCAGACGATTCCCGGAATGACATTATTATTCGTGGAAACTCTCCTTCGGGAGTACTTTACCGGATGGAGGGACTTGATATTCCCAACCCCAATCACTTTGCACGTTTCGGAACCACAGGCGGACCTGTTTCCATGTTAAACAACAACGTTTTGGCCGCGTCCGATTTTTTCACGGGAGCCTTCCCCGCAGAATACGGTAATGCGTTGGCGGGCGTTTTCGATCTCCAGCTTCGAAACGGAAACAACGAACGATTTGAGTTCATGGGTCAAATTGGATTCAACGGAATTGAAGCGCTGGCAGAGGGTCCGATTTTACGTAAGAAACGTTCTTCATTTTTGATCGGCTATCGCTATTCAACCCTGGAGTTATTCCAATTGATGGGGCTCGAGTTTGGTACAGCAGCCTTGCCGAGATACCAGGACGTCAGCTTCAAGTTTCGATTCCCTAATCAGAAGGGGTTGACGCAGATTTTTGGCGTAGGCGGATTGAGCAATATCAACATTCTTTCAGCCGAAACAGAAGCGCAAAATGATATTTGGGGAATTACAGGAAACGACATTTACTTTACTTCCAATACCGGTGTAGTCGGCGTGAGTCACAAGAGACGGATCAACGCAAATTCCTTCTTTCAGGTGTTGGTAGGAATGCAAGGAGCGTACAACCATGTTCGAAACGATACGCTTGACGTGAATGGTGAAAATCCATTTACCACCTACCTGAGTAATTCACGCTTAAGCAGACAAACTACGAATATCAGCTATCAAAACAAAATTTCGAGCAGGCACCTGGTCAAGATGGGAATCATTGCTGACGTTTATTTTCCCAAACTGGCTGATTCGATCTACCGAAGTGCTTTTGGAAATTTCGAGAGGCTACGGGATTTCAACGGATCGGCGTTGCTCATTCGGCCGCATTTCCAACATCGATTTGTCCTCCATGAGAACATAACGCTCGTCAGCGGACTGTACAGTCAAATTCTAACTTTGTCCGGGCAGTATTCGATCGAACCACGGGTTGGTCTTTCGTACCGCGCGCACAACCATCAAGCGTTTACCATTGGATACGGTTCGCACAGTCAAATTGCTCCCATGGAAGTATATTTCGATCAAAGTCCGACGGGTTTCGGAACGTACGTAACGCCAAACAAAGGCCTGGAATTCATGAAAAGTCACCATTTGATCGCGGGCTACCAGAAGCGTTTCAAATACGGTATCCAGGTAAAAACGGAAGTATACGGTCAATACCTTACAGACGTGCCTGTGCAACCCTATGCTTCCAGCTATTCCATGTTAAACTTTGGTGCAACCTTTGTTACGGCTACCCCGGATACCCTGGTGAATGAAGGCGATGGGTACAACTACGGACTGGAACTCACCATCGAGAAATTTCTCAAAAACGGGTTCTACTTTTTGGTGACTGGATCGTTGTTTGAATCAAAATACCGCGGAAGTGACAACGTTTGGCGCAATACGGCCTTCAATACCCATCATACATTGAATGTGTTGGGTGGATATGAGTTCCGATTCAAATCGAAGAAGGAAAACCCAAAATTCAGCTCTATACTTGCTCTTGATCTCAAATTCACCTGGAACGGAGGAGGTCG
>JAURNA010000074.1 GCA_030830385.1 Crocinitomicaceae bacterium
TAGGACAGTGCCTTGTCGTAATCATCAAAAATCATAAGTTTTTGAGGTCCCAGATGCATATCCGCAAGGGCTTCGTCATGATCTCCTGAAAACGGATGTCCTCCACCTCCAATACCCAGTGGCGACTCAGAGTAATGGGCAGGGGGCGGGAACGCATTAATCAACTTAACAGGAGCCCCCCACATACCGGGCAACATGTATATCACGAATGCAAAAACAAATGTGCCCAATATGGTCCTGCTCACCGATAATCGTTCTACCGGAGTATCGTGGGGCAACGTTAACTTGCCCAACAAATACAGGGCCAGGATTCCAAATATAGCAATCCAAATCGCGAGGAATACTTCTCTTTCCAGGAAGTGTGCCTGCCACGCCAAATCCGCGTTCGACAAAAATTTGAATGCCAGGGCGAGTTCCAAAAATCCAAGAACTACCTTTACGGTGTTCAACCAACCTCCGGACTGCGGCATTGAGTTCAACCACCCCGGGAATGCTGCGAAGAGTGTAAATGGCAGTGCCAGAGCAGTAGAAAATCCGAGCATTCCTACAACCGGTGCGATCCCTCCTTCAGCGGCGGCCTGAAATAACAGTGTTCCGACAATTGGACCGGTGCACGAGAATGAAACCAATGCCAAAACAAGTGCCATGAAGAATATGCCAATCAATCCGCCCTGATCTGCTTTCGAGTCAGCCTTGTTAATCCATCTACTTGGCATACGGATCTCAAATGCCCCCATAAAGGAGATGGCAAAAACGACAAGCAGTGCGAAGAAGAAAATATTGAACCATGGATCCGTAGACATCTTATTCAATGCGTCCACCCCAAAAATAGCTGTGATCACCGAACCCAGAATCACATAAATCACAATGATGAAAATCGCGTAGGTCATTGCATTTCGGATTCCCTGCGATTTCGTTTTACTTTGTTTGGTGAAGAAGCTCACCGTCATTGGAATCATCGGGAACACACATGGCGTCAAAAGAGCGATAAAACCGCTTCCGAATGCGATGATGAATATTTTCCAAAGTGATTTTTCCTCTTCACCGTTGTTTGTGGCGGGATCATCGTTGTTCCCGTCTTCCTCATTTCCGGGTGCTTCAGAAGCCATCCATTCCGGAAGGTCACGGCCACCGGCTTTCGCCAATTTTTCTATCCATGCGATGATGCTCTCATCCGCCTGCAGATCGTCGGTATTTTCCGCATCTTCAATCAACTCAAGGGCATCGGCGTAATCCTTGTCGGTTTCCACCAATTCGAGTAACGCCTTTATGTCTTCCGATTGGTACTCTTCTGCTCGCCCAAAAGCTGTCAGAAATACTACCGAAAGGAGAATTACTAGTCCTTTTTTCATTTATCGGCTTCTAAAATAGTTAGGTATTTTTTGTAAAATGCCACGCTGTTTCCTTTGGGAACCTTGTGCCATTCGTCATTCACGTTCACAAAGTTGTTTCCGTCTTTGTCTTTTGCTTGATCACCGTTTACTTCCGTGAACGATTCTTCGATATTGGCATCAGCCTCTTCTATTTTCCTTCCTTTTATGCGAATCGTAAACTCGGCCGTATGTGGAGGAAGGCATTTCTCCGCATCGCAGGTTTGAAAACTAAACGACCCTTTGATTTTGAAATCGTCGTTTGACAGAATTTTGATCTTCTGGCGAAATTTGAACGTTCCTTCGTGATACGCCAGGTCCTCATCCAAAATTTCATCGTGTCCCAGGTGAGGTTCTGGCTCAATCGGGCTTCCTACCGATGTAAAATCGTCAGAAGGAATCAGTTCAAATGTAGATGCATAGCCGAATGTTCCTGCCGGCAGCTCCAACGCATTGATGTGCCATTCGGGCTCGCAGGTAACTGTACAGATTACTTCCGCATCTTCGCCATTCTGGCTTACACTCAACTTCCAGTGCACTTTGTCTTCCGGAAGCTCTAGTTGCGCATTGGAGAAGTGATTCACTACCACAAACACTGAGGCCAATAGCAGTCCGCCCCATTTTGATCCTCTCTTCATTGTTTCTCTACTTTAATTTCGAACTCCATATCACTCGGAGGAAGGCACATTTCGTCGTTGCAAACCATGTATACAACGGTTCCTTTCAACCGGGTATTTTCTTTGATTTCTACTTTTTGTCTGAAATTGACATCCCCTTCAAAATACAGTACTTCTCCTTCAAAATTGCGGTCATAGTGCCGGGTGGGTTCGGGCTCCTGAACCTTGTCAATAAATTGAATGGCATCGTTTTCTTCGAAGCGAAATGCCGTTGGAACCGGACCTACATTCGGATCTGTATGCTGACTGTATAAATGCCAGCCTTCTACAACAGAGGCCGTTAGAATCACCTCCTTGTTCTCTTCATCGTATTTCAATTCCCACACTACTTTTTTCTGACCAAAGGCAGAAAAGGAAAGGCACAAAAAGACCAGGAATCCAAAAGTGTGGGTTCGTACGTTCATTTTCGTTTCAAATCTACGAAATAGAGGCAGAACTCAGTTCGGAGAAATGAAAATATACTTGAAATCCCACGCGGGAATTTATCCGGAAATGTAGGGATTAGCAATACATTAAAGGAGACTATTGTTTGATTTCTATGATGTTAGAAATGGGCAACCACACTCCTCCTTTCAAACAAATGAATCGATTGCCGTGAGCCCAAATGGTCGTATCAACACGTTTCACACCGCAATCATCCTGAAAATAGATGGACACTTTGGTATGATACGTATTTCCGAGGCGGGTTGCGTCTTTGATTTGCTGAATAAGATTTGGATGCTGTTGCACTTTGGATGACTCAATGAAGGACAATGATTCAATCAATTCCTTCTCAATCAGTTCTGGCTGTAAGGTCGCTTGCATGGTTTCAAGTTAAGTTGGATGAAATCTAGGAATTCAGGTGATCAAATGCAAACCAAATGTGCATCGCAAACCCGCTGACGAGTATTTCATTGCTTTCGTCGAACAAGTGGTTCAAATGGAACCCGAGCCTGCGCGGTTACGCTTTGATTCGAGACCAGTCCGGCTTCGAACATATACTTACCCGTCATGGCAATCATTGCAGCGTTATCGGTGCAGTACTCGAATTTGGGGATATATGTTTCCCAATTCATTTTTCTCCCCACCTCATCCAGACGATTTCGCAAACCACTGTTGGCCGATACGCCACCCGCAATTGCAATTTGATCGATCCCTGTTTGCTTTGCTGCCTTCTTGAGTTTGTCCATCAAAATGTCAATGATGGTCTTCTGAACCGATGCACAGATGTCGTCCCGATGTTTTTCTACAAACCCAGGATCTTTTCTGGTTTCTTTTTGCAAGAAGTAAAGCACCGATGTTTTCAAACCACTGAAACTAAAATCAAGTCCGTCCAACCGCGGCTTGGCAAACGTAAATGCCTCCGGATTCCCTTCTTTCGCATACCTGTCAACAAGCGGACCTCCGGGATACGGGAACCCTAGCAGCTTGGCCACCTTATCAAACGCCTCTCCCGCCGCATCATCGATGGTTGTTCCGAGAATTTCCATGTCCAAATAATCGCGGATGAGTACAATTTGCGTGTGCCCACCCGAAACCGTTAAGCACAGAAAAGGAAATTTCGGCTTCGGTTTGTCGTTATCCTCTATGAAATGTGCAAGTACGTGCCCATACATGTGGTTGACGTCAATCAATGGAATATCGAGTGCCAGCGACAGTGACTTGGCAAATGAAGTTCCGACAACGAGTGATCCCATAAGACCGGGTCCTCGCGTAAAGGCAACGGCATCAACATCTTTTAGCGTTATGCCTGCTTTCTTCAAAGCGTTGACAACCACGGGCACGATGTTTTGCAGGTGCGCACGACTCGCAAGCTCAGGTACTACGCCACCGTACTCTTTGTGAACCGCCTGACCGTTGGTGACATTGGACAAAATGGCGTTGTTTTTGAGGACTGCCACTGAAGTGTCGTCACAGGAGGATTCTATCCCCAAAATGATCGTCTCTTTTTGTGTCACAATGCGTAATTTTGCAAGGAATGGCAAAGCTACTCAAAATAACAGGAAAATTTATTGGGATTACCCTCGAGTGGTCGCTTATCATCATCATATTGTTCGCTTTTGCCATCCGTACTTCCAGCTTCCAGACGTTTCTGGCAAAGAAAGCAGCGGGATACCTTTCTTCAGAATTGAATACCACCGTTCAGGTGGATGAGGTTTGTATCCTGTTTTTTGATGAGTTGTCTCTGGATGGTTTTCTGATTTTAGACCTTGACAAAGACACGCTGGTCTCGGCAGAACATTTGTACGTTACGATTGATGATTTCGGATGGAAAGGTGACTATTTTCACATCCATGAAATTGAGCTTGAAAACGCTCGGGCGCACGTCAAAAAAACTACTGCCGGAGTTACCAACCTGCAATTTCTGAACGATTATTTCAAATCCGACAAGCCCCCGAAGAAGAAACCATTTCACCTGGATGTAAAAACGATCAAATTGTCGGACGTTCATTTCCGATACGACGATGCCGGCACATCACCACTGGATTCCGGAATGGATTACTTTCACATCGATGCGAGAAATGTCAACGCTGAGATTACCGAAATTGACCTGAACAAAGAGCATGTTTCCGGGAGGATTTCTTCATTCTCGGTGGATGAAAAAAGTGGTTTGAAAATAGAATCACTTCAGTCCGACATATATGTTTGTCCGGATAGTCTTTCGTTGAACACTCTGTCTATCAAAACATCACGCTCACTGATCGAATCGCCCCACTTTGCGTTGAGAATGAGCGATTACACAGATTACAGAACGTTCGTGGACAGCGTAACGTTTGACGGTACGATTTCCCGGAGTCATATTTCCATGGCAGACGTTGCTTACTTTGCCCATCCATTGGAAGGAATGAATGAGGTGATTTCCTTCAACGGGAAGATCAGCCAGAAAATACCCAACTTAAAGATCAGTGATCTCCGGTTACAACTGAGGGAAAAAACAATGATCAAGGGGACGGTTCAACTTCCTGATTTCAGAGATATACCCCGTTCCAGCTTGCACGAACATTTGGAGCACGTATACGTCGATCTGGAAGAATTGAAAGCAGTAAAAATGCCGAATCAGATGAAGGATGAATACCTATCATTCGATCCATACCTGAATCGCTTGGGTCATTTTGAAGGAAAAAACATTTGCATCGACGGCCCAATCAAAAAGCTTGTCGTGAGCGCTGACCACCTCATGACCGATTTGGGTGGAATCCGAATGGATCACGGCCTGCTGTTCAATTACATCGATGAGCGCGAGTCGTTGGTATTTACGCATGCCCACCCCGCAGAGTACGACATCAACGTGGAGCAATTCGATCTCGGAGCGTTTATCGCAAACGGAGACTTTGGAAAAGTTGATGGAGTTTTCTCCCTGACCGGGGAAGCATACTCAAACGGTGATATTCAATTTTCGTCTTTCACCGGAAAAGCAAATCGGTTCGATTACCTCGGATACTCCTATTCAAACATTGAGATCACAGAAGGAGAATTCATCAACGATCGATTCGATGGCGATATCATGGTTTGGGATCAATTCCTGGAACTCTCTTGTGATGGTTTCTTCGATCTGAAAACAGACCATCTGAACTTTGAACTGGACATCAGCAAGGCCTCTCTGAACGGTTTAGGCTTCAACTCGCAGGAATCGGATTTGCGTTGCTCAAAATTACTGGTGGACTTCACGGGGCTTGACATCAACCGTATGTTCGGAAGTCTGACCATCGACAGCTTCTATTACACGGAAAATGGACGTGAAATTCAAATCCCCCAATCGTCCATATACATTACCCGGGGAGAAACAGCAGATGAATTCAAGCTTGTGAGTAACCTGGGAACCGGAGAGATTATCGGGAAGCTCGATTTCTCTCATTTGGCGGGCGACCTGAATTATCAGTTCAGTCGCATTCTGCCCAATCTGTTCAAGGAAAATGTAGAGCAGATTCGGAACCACATCGAAGACCATTTCACCTATGATTTTACCGTCAACGACATGGGCGATTTCCTTGCCATTTTCGCCCCAAACCTTGAAGTAAGCGCGGGAACACATTTGCATGGTGAATACGCAGGAGAATCATCCCAACTAACCATCGGCGGCACCTCCGATTCCATTGTATACCATGACATTATGTTTCGGGATATAACCATTACTCAGATCATGGATTCCAATAGTACTTCAGCCGTGTATCACGTCGCTGAACTCAAGTACAACGACTCGCTCTCATTTTCCGATTTTTACTTCAAAGGGAGTGGTGGCGGAAACGATCTGAGTTCAACGATCACATGGAAAGAACACGATGGTGGCAATCCCTCGCTTATTCACTGGGACACCCATATAAAGGATATCAATCACTACGACTTTTCGCTGGACCCCTCTCATTTCTTCATCCAGGATCATGAATGGCATATCGTGAATCAATCGCTCGTTAATGTTGAACACGACACCGTGACCGTTACCAATTTCCAACTTAAGCGAGGTAAGCAATTCATAAAAGTTGATGGTAAAGTATCGAACCAGAACAAGCATCAACTGAACTTTGAAATTAACGATCTGGAGATCGCGGAATTGGCGAGTTTTTTTACAGATGAAGTCGAAGTGACCGGATTGCTGAATGCCTGGGGGTATATTTCAAACCCTGCGAAAAACCTGGATTACCTTGGGGATGTACACATTAGAAATCTGAGACTCAATGACGAGCAGGTCGGTGATATATTCGCCCAATCGCAATGGAATGAAGTGCTGAAAAGCATCGATCTGAGTGGTGATCTGATCTACAAGGACAATCCATCCTTTGATTTCAACGGACACTACTACACGAAACTGGAAGAAGAAAACCTTGAAGTCTCACTCCTTTTCGATCAAACCGATATTCGCTTCACCAATGCCTTTATGGATCCGGATGTTCTCAATGACATACACGGAAATATCAACGGAACCCTGCGCGTATCCGGAACACCCGATCACCCGGAACTCAACGGAACATTAAAGCTCAACGGAGGGGGCGCACAGGTCGCAATGTTAGGAGCAGGATTCGGTTTTGACGGAGAAATTCAGGTAGACAAGTACGGATTCTACATCAACAAAATGCCTGTCTTTGACCGGGAAGGAAACGCAGGATCACTCATCGGCTCCGTATACCATGACAATTTTCAGAACTTTAACTTCGACCTGCAATTCGATTTGGAAGAAGACGCCATTAATCGTGATCCTACACGCCCCTGGGTGCCCCTTCCTCTTGATCGATTCCTCGTTATGAATTCTGGATACGAACCAGGAGCAGCCTACTACGGGAAAGGATACATCACAGGAGTGGCGAACATTTTTGGATATACCGACAATTTGGAAATATCCGTCACAGCCAAAACCCGACATGGAAGTTCGATTAACTTCCCAATGTATGGCCATGGTGACATCTCTACAGATTATCCATGGATCATCTGGGATTCAACGGGAACGAATACCAGCCCGAAAGAACCCAAAATTGACCTCACCGGCGTAAAATTGAACCTTTCTGTTGACGTTACACCGGAAGCCGACATACGCATCATTTTCGAAGAGGACATCGGCGATATCATTTATGCGAACGGAAGTGGAACCATGGAGATCGGCGTTGATAATTTAGGGGATATTGCACTTTACGGCACGTACACTGTAGACAAAGGAAAGTACGATTTCTACATGGGCGTCCAGAGAACCTTTTTCGTAGAACAAGGCGGGACAATCACCTGGTCGGGTGATCCTTACAACGCCAACATTGACCTGCGCACCTATTTGGGATTAGATGCCAACATTGCCGAGTTGAATAAAAATCAACTTGGAAATACGCGTGCTCATGAAGAAGTTCGATGCTACCTGAATCTAAGCCAAACACTCATGGAGCCGGCCATTGCCTTCGAAATTCAGGCGCCGAATGCGGATGAAACCAGCAAGGCCCTTATTGACGCGATTAACAGCGATCGAGATGAGTTGAACAAACAATTCTTATCCCTGATTATTAGCAGACGATTCCAACCCATGACGGGTACTGCTCAAGCAAATGGTGATGCCGCACTTGATTTACTCACATCCAGGATCAACCAGATTCTTGAGACGATTTCGAGCAAGTACAAAATGGGAGTCGATGTTGACAAAGATCAGGTAACCGGTGACAATATACTCGCGTTGAACTTCAAACGGGATTTTCTGAATAAACGATTGATCGTTTCCGGATCATTCGGAGTGGAAAGTTACGAATCTCACGATGGATTAATTGGTGACTTGAACGTCGAATACATCATCAATGAACCCGGTACATTCCGAATGAACGTGTACAACGAGTCGAACGACAGGACGGTGATTCAGGAAGAAGACCAGGGCAATTTCACCCAGGGAGCTGGTTTGCATTACACGGAAGATTTCAACGATTTCCAAGACTTCAAAGCCATTCAGTATTTCTTCGATATCTTCCGAAAAAAAGGCAACAAACGTTATCCAAGAAAAAGACGAAGACACCAAGAGGCAGTTCCGGAAGAAACAAATCCCGCACCAACCCACTCTCCCTAATTTCGACGAGAAAAAAATTCTAACTTCGCAACACTTTGAAAAGACCCGATCGTATGAAAAAAGTTCTCATTGCCAACAGAGGAGAAATTGCACGAAGAGTGATGCGCACGTTGCGCAAAATGGACATCGCCACTGTTGCGATTTATTCAGATGCGGATGCTAATGCGCCTCATGTACTGGAAGCAGACGAAGCGGTCTACGTGGGAGCAAGTCCATCCTCAGAAAGTTACCTGAAGCAGGACGTAATTCTTGAGCAGTGCAAAAAGCTGGGTGTAGACGGCATTCATCCTGGCTATGGTTTCCTTTCCGAAAATGCAGAATTCGCACGAAAAGTAACCGACGCGGGAATCACGTTCATCGGGCCGAAACCCGAGGCCATGGAAGTGATGGGGGACAAACTTACCGCAAAGCAGGCGGTAAAGGAATTCAACGTTCCTCTGGTTCCGGGTATCGACAAAGCAGTTGCCGATGTTGACGAAGCGAAGAGCATCGCCGA
>JAURNA010000075.1 GCA_030830385.1 Crocinitomicaceae bacterium
GATGCTGCTCAACAAGTAACGGCTGAAGGGTTGGCGAACATCCTTGATGGTTTGGTTTTGCGTTCCGTTGCCATTTCCGAAGACATTCTGTTACAACTCGAAACCATGCGCGAGAAAATTTCAGAATTAGACGATCGCCTGTTCGATCTTCTGGGGGCTCGAATGCAATTGAGTGAAGAAGTCGGAAATTTTAAGCGCGAAAACAACATTACGATTTTCCAACAAGAGCATTGGTCGAAGGTGATTTCTTCACGAATCGATCGTAGAAGCGATTACAACCTGACGCGCCAGTTTGTCCGGCAACTGATGGATTCCATTCATCAGGAGTCCATTCGACACCAAACGAAGGTGATGAATCAACCAAAGGAAAAATGATTCACAAAGTTCAGGGCGGAAACTATAGCGGAACCATTGTCGTCCCGGCGTCAAAAAGCGACGGCCAACGTGCGCTGCTGGCAGCTGCGTTAGCCAATGGAGAGTCAGAACTGATCAACCTTGGATCCAGTCTGGATGAATCGCACATGAAAAAAGCGATTCAGGAACTCGGAGCACAGGTGGAGGTGAAGGGAGATTCCACCCGGATACAAGGCGTTCATTCATTCCCGGCCGAAGTCACACTCAACGCTGGAGAAAGCGGTCTTGGGTCCAGGCTTTTGACAAGTGTTTGCGCGGCGCATGACGGCGTATTCAATGTGGTTGGAGAGGGTTCTCTCGTCCAGCGTCCACAAACGTTCTTCGAAGAACACCTGCCCTTGCTTGGTGTTTCTGTGGATACCACAAATGGAGCTTTTCCAATTCGGGTGAAAGGTCCGATGACAGGTGCGGAAATCGACGTAGACGGTAGTTTTTCTTCGCAATTTCTATCCGGTTTGCTTATGGCGCTACCCCTGGTGGATGGCGACTCTGTTTTGAACGTTCACTCACTCAAAAGTAAACCCTACGTTGATATGACCTGTGCCACCCTGAAGGCATTCGGAATCGAAATTGAACGAAATGGCCCTGATTGTTTTGCAATTCGCGGGAATCAATCGTATGTTCCGTGTCGGTATGAAACGGATGCGGATTGGAGCTCAGCGAGTTATTGGTTGGCAGCGGCGGCTATGGGGCATGAGATTCAAATGACCGGATTGAGACAAAACAGTCTTCAGGCCGATAAAGCGATGTTGACTGCATTGCAGTCGGCCGGTTGTGAGATCATTGCAGAAAACAGCGCGATACGGGTTGACGGACGAAACCGAACCCCTTTTGAATTCGATGCCACGGATTGTCCGGACTTGTTCCCTTCGCTGGTCGCATTTGCAGCATCCATTGATGGAGAAAGTACCATTCATGGTGTCGATCGCCTCGCAGGAAAAGAGAGTAATCGCGGATTAACCCTTCAATCTCAATATCGTTGCCTCGGCGTGCGCATTGAATTGGCAGGCGACGTCATGAAGGTCAAAGCAAACGGAAGGATCGACGGTGGCGAAGTTGATTCATGCAACGATCACCGGATTGCCATGAGCCTGGCCATCGCCGGAATGTTCGCCGATGGTGAAGTCGTTATCCATGGCGCCGAAGTTGTTGCAAAAAGTTATCCTGATTTCTGGAATCACCTGAATTCGTTATCGAAGCTTTGATTTTTTGTATTTTTCGGTAAAACCATAACCGCTATCGTATGGCCGAATTCAAATACGTCCGGTGGACAACCGTAAAGGCATACACCAAAAGTTCCGGAGGAAAAGTAATACTCGAATTGCTCTGGGGAGATCGGGTAGAAATTTTGTCGCAACCTTACAACGGTCGCCAAAAAGTACGAGCTCGATGGGCGAAGTGGATTTACGTTGATCCGGATTCACTGGGAGATCAGCCCCTGCTTGAATTGTACTTCATTGATGTAGGGCAGGGAGACGGAATTCTTCTGGTAACGCCGGATCGTAAGCACGTTTTAATAGATGGTGGATACAACCGCAAAAAACAACCGCATCGAAAGAGTGCCGCGGATTTTGTGGATTGGAAATTTTTCGAGGAGTATGGAATGGATACCGTTGAATTGGACGC
Organism: Crocinitomicaceae bacterium; assembly: GCA_030830385.1. GTDB lineage: Bacteria > Bacteroidota > Bacteroidia > Flavobacteriales_D > Crocinitomicaceae > UBA4466. The sequence goes on from JAURNA010000075.1 coordinate 2,041, forward strand.
CATGATTGCTTCTCATTGTGATGCCGATCATTACGGTGGACTGTGGGATTTGTTGAGTAAGAAAGAAGAAGATCGTGCAGAATTGGATACCCGTGAAACGAAGGTTGAAAAGTTTTACCACGCGGGCGTTTCCTGGTGGAAAAGTGACGAAAAAAGTCGCTTTTTGGGAAGAGAGGAAGACGGACGCCTGTTGGATTTACTCAAAGGAAGAATGTCTGTGGCGGATGGATTAAAGTCGTCGTCTGATCTTCGCTTGCAAGGCGAATGGAAGGAGTTTTTGGAGTGCGTCTACGATTCGGGTGCGGCTATCGAACGACTGGCGTATAACCCGGAGAAAGCCTTTGATTATCTGACTGATTTTGGGCCTGATGACGATGTGCAAATCAAAGTGCTCGGACCAATTGAAGAAACGTACGATGGTAAGCCGACACTCAAAGATTTGGGTGGGAAATCGACCAATACAAACGGGAATTCCCTGGTGCTGCGCGTGGATTACGGCCGAAGCCGAATCTTACTCACCGGAGATTTGAACAAGAAAAGTCAGCAGCACATTCTCGAAAGTCTGGCGGGAAACACGCAGGAATTAGCTGCTGATGTAACCAAGTCTTGTCACCATGGAAGCGACGATTGCTCGTATTCCTTTTTACAATATGTCCGTGCGGCCGCAACCATTATCTCTTCCGGAGATGATGAAACACATGCTCACCCACGGCCGAATATTGTGGCGGCATCAGGCGCATCGGGTTATGCACACATCGAGAAAGATGAAATGATCACTCCGCTGATATACTCCACGGAAATTTCGAGAAGTTATCGATTGGCAGAACCATATCAGGTAGACCAGGAGCAGCATGAGTCTGATTTGGGAGTCGTTGACATTTCCTTAAAGGATATGGAAAAAACCAGTGTTTGTTACAAACACACGAAATCGGGAGCTTTGAACGGATCCAAGCGATCAAAGTTCATGAACGAAACACTCGTAGTAGATGGAATCGTCTATGGCCTCGTAAATGTCCGAACAGATGGAAATCGAATCGTTTGTGCTACATTGAATGAGGGGAAAAGCAAATGGGATATCAAAGAGTTCAATTCTCGTTTCTAAAACGACTCCGTTACGTATTCCCAATCCTTTACGGCCTCAAAACGCTGCTGTGCTTGCACATTTGAAGGATGTTGAAGCAAGGATTCTACGCTGACTTCCGGTACCAGATCTGTCAATAAATCATCGCGAAGGAAAATGAAGTTAAATCCAAGATCATTGGACCCAACCAGGCGATACCCCTTGTGTTTGGCAAGTTTGGTCATAGCAACTGGAGATGCACCGTGGTACGTTGGATGCTTCCCGGGATACATGTACTCAGGATCGTAAGGAGCAATAATATCGTTTAGGCCAAATTCATTGTGCGTTTCAATAATGACAACTTGCGGCGAAACCACGTGGATCGCTTTCCAGACCCAATAGTCGTTTCCGTCAATGTCGATCGACAACAAACCGATTTCCCCCTTCATGCCTCCTTCCGTGAGCAAAGAGTTGATGTTTTCCGCCGTGATCATATCCCGGATGAAGGTCGGTTGTTCACGCTTCCCGTTTGGATGCCGCTTGAAAAAATACCTCCCGCGTTCAATCGCCTTCGAATTCTCATCGAGAAATAATCCGTTGAAGTTGTGATGATAAAACAGGTTCGCTGAATTGCTGTTGATTCCATCGTCAGCACCAAATTCAATAAATGTGGGACAGCTCATTCTCAGTAAGGAGAACAAATAGAGCAGTTTTCCATCCTCTTCAAACTGAGAAAATACCCTTCTGCCCGTTGTTTTCAACTCAACGGAATTCCCATTCGATTGAGACGCCTGATAACTGGCGATCAATTCTTTCTGAGCTCGCGTTTCTCTCTCAGACAGCTGGTTCCGAACCTTGTAGTATTTGAGGTATTTCTTGAGTGTGTGTTTAATCACTTCCAGTGAAATAAGAAACAAAGTTACAACTATATCCTGTTACAGCAGCGATAGAAAGACGTTTAGATACTCACCAAGCCGTCACAATCATCCGGATACTCAGATTTTCATTGTTTGCAATGCGGATTTTATGGAAAACGCGCAGTCGATAATCGTCCCAATCCCCGAATTCCTCTCGATGGTCAAAGTAGTCGAATCATCATGTGGTGAAGTTAGGAATTACGACCGACAGAATTTCACTTCTTAATGATTCGTTTCGATAGCTGTATTTTTCGTAACGAAATCGCAATTTCAGCGTTACTTTGGAAAACGTGATAATGAATGGCTTCCTTAGCTTATTGGTTACGGTGCTTCTGAGTGCTTCAGGAATTTCTCAAACACCTGCTCCACATAAATCATCGGTCTCCAAGAAGACCGAAAAATGGCTCAAAGAACATTTTGAATATGTTCCCTCCGGCAGTGTCATTATGGATAAAGACACCCTTTCGGTCCAGGCATTTTACATGACAAGTACCGAGGTTACGAATGGCCAGTATCAGGAATTCTTGCAGGATTTAAAGCGAAAAGGAGAAACGGAAAAGTTAAAAGTTGCTCAAGTAGACAGCGCCAAGTGGACGACATTTGGCCGTGGAAATCTCGAAACCTTTGCTCAGTATTACCACAAACATCCTGCGTACGCGGAGTTTCCGGTTGTGAATGTAAGCAAGGAAGGAGCCATGCTGTATTGCGCGTGGTTGACTGAAAAGCTGGATCGTATTTCAGGGGGCGCAAGCGCATTTGATTTCCGGTTACCACATCGAGCAGAATTTCTGCGTGCGGCCTCACCGATTTATCTCGGACAGATTTACGCCTGGGGAACCTACGAATTGACAAACAAGGAAGGATGCTACCTGGCGAATTACGTTCATGTCGGAGATCAATCCGTGACGCGAAATCCGGAAACGGGCGAATTGGAACTCGTTTTTGAACCGTATGCCTCAGATCATCATTCCGATGGTGCTTTCGTTACCGCAACGGCGAAATCGTACTTTCCGAATGACTTTGGATTCTACAATCTAAACGGAAACGTTGCCGAAATGGTAGGAGACGGCACTACGGCAGTGGGTGGTGATTGGCATTCTCCCGGATTTGACGTCCGGAATCAAAGCAAACGTACGGTTTCTGAACCCGAACCCACAACCGGATTCCGTGTGGCGGCAACGTTCCTCGTTTCTCAACAAAAAAAATCAAAATAACCCAACACTGATATGAAAAAATCCCTGACGATTTTGTCGGGGACTTCTTGTTGTCGCTTGTTTCTGATTAAAGTTTCGGTCTACCCGAAAAATTGAGTATCAGAGATACATTGTGGAATGTAAGATCACGTATTTCCGAGCTTTGGGAGATGTTGAGTAATCCAAATGAATAACGGAGTTCGGGAGCTACACGAACCTTTTTCCCAAATGGAACATCCAATCCTACACCCAAATCGATGGCCACGTCCTGACCTGTGGGCAATATCATGTTGTCACGACCGGGCAGTGGAACGTTCACACTTGGACCGGCCAGTACATACGGACTGAGTCCCATTCTCCATAGTTTTCTGCGGAAGTGCAAGGCTACTTCAAGGTCAGCAGGATTCACCTGATACACCTGATCGCCCGTGTTTACTTCAACCGCGTTGAACGAGAGCTCAGCTTTGGGTTCAATTGAAAATGTGTTGGAGAAGTGGAATCCGGAGATAACTCCCATTCTCAATCCAAGCCCGTTATCGACAGTTGTGCTTCCCGAGTTGCCGGAAATGAATGCATTTGCATGATTCACACCGATATTAAATCCGCTGGTAAATCGCTTCTTCTCTTTTCTAATTTCGCCTTGGCCAAAAACC
>JAURNA010000076.1 GCA_030830385.1 Crocinitomicaceae bacterium
CAATACCACCAATCAAGATTTTTTCTGGATTGTCTGGTGTTACAGATATAATTGAGTTATAAGTACCCTGGTTGCGATAAATATCAAGGTTACTTGGAGTTCCGGAAGATCCTACGAATTGCTCCCATGTAGTACCGCTGTCATGGGAAACATGCATTCCAATAAGATTGCTGTTTGTTCGCACTGCGTATAATGAGTGCATTCCTAAACTGTTCTTTGAGGGTGAAACCGCATACTCAATACGCGACGCACCTATTGGTACCAAACCTGCACCTGAACCACTCTTATCCATAAATGTACTTCCACCGTCGGTAGAAACATACGTCTTGTTGGATCCCATTGCCACAACAATTACAGATCCGTCAGGCGACATATTTAAAGCAGTGGCAGCCCCATTTGTTACGGTTACGCTGGTCAAGGCGGCGTCCCCGAAATTCCATTTTTTAAGGCCCGTTGAAGACGTCAACCAGAGCGTATTACTACCCGTGGGAGCTTTGATTTCAGTAACCCTAGGGAAGGCGCCTGTGCCTGGAACCAATTGCCAGGAATCTCCGTCATCGGTAGAGTACCAAACACCATCCCCAGACCAATAATCGTTATTCGAACCAGTTGCTACAAACAATGTTCCATCATCGAACTGAGCAATAGACGAAATGTAAGGAGAGGATAACGCTGCATAACTCTCCACTCTTTGCCAATAATTTCCTCCATTATCGGACCTAAACAATCCTCCGGACACACTTCCAGCCCATACCCGATTGTTAACTACACGATCCACTTGAATTGCACGCGTACGCCCTCCGATATTATCAGGTCCTTGCTCTCTAAATACAATGGATCGGTTCTTAGGAGTGTTACGAACTGCTTCTGAAATCTCTCTAAGCTTTTTGTTAGAAATTCGTTCACCAGTCTCTGGATCAATATAACGGGCATTTATCCAAGCTTCCGCGTCGTCAGCTGATAGACGCTCATGTGTATTCAGGTTTTCTTGAACGTAATTCCCGGTTGAGTCGGTTGATTTCCAGGGCGATAAAAGAAACAGTGCTCCTGCTGCTACAACTCCCACGGAAATAATGAAGAAATTCGTACGCTTCATACTTTTATAGTGTATCTTGAGTAATTTAAATCTATTGCGACCGCCAAATTACGAATAATAATTGAATTATTAATTGTTCGTAACGGTAAGAAAATCTTCAAAAGACCTCTTTGTCAGCACAAAAAAATACCATTTAACAATACGGTAGTCAAACAAATATAGGCCCAAACAAAATTTCACGCAATGGGAAGAAACCAAAATCGACAGAAAATATACAGTTCTGACTTAGAATAGGTGCTTCTCCGCATGGTACGATGAACGGACTAGGGGTCCGCTTTCAACGTATCGAAATCCCATTTTCAATCCGAGTTTTCTGTACTCGTCGAATCGCTCAGGATGAATGAATTCCTGAACCGGCAAATGTTTTGCAGTTGGTTGAAGGTATTGCCCGAGTGTAAGAATGTCGACTTCCACGCTTCGCAGGTCTTCCATGGTTTCAATCACCTCCTCATGGCTTTCACCCAATCCGAGCATTACACCCGATTTAGTTCGCATGCCTCCTTTCTTTAATCGGAAGAGCGCTTCGAGGCTTCGATCATACTTGGCTTGAATCCGTACTTCTTTGGTCAAGCGACGAACAGTTTCCAGATTGTGACTTACAATTTCGGGTGCAACGTCGATGATTTTTTGAAGGTTATCCCATTTTCCTGCGAAATCAGGAATGAGGGTTTCAAGCGTTGTTTGTGGCGATTGATGTCGAATGGCCTTCACGGTTTGTACCCAGATCGAAGCGCCGCCATCGGACAGGTCATCACGATCTACGGAGGTGATAACAGCATGCTTTACCTCCATTGTTTTTACACTGTGTGCAACTCTTCCCGGTTCGAATTCATCCACAGGGTCGGGTCGACCGGTTTGAACGGCACAAAAACCACACGAGCGCGTACAAATGTTCCCGAGGATCATGAACGTTGCGGTTCCTTCTCCCCAGCATTCGCCCATATTCGGGCAACTCCCACTTTCACAAATCGTGTGCAATTTGTGCTGATCTACCAATGTGCGAACTTTTCGGTAATTCTCACCGGTTGGCAGCTTTACCCGTAACCATTTTGGTTTCTTGATTCGTATTTTTTCTATGACTTCCTGATTCTCGGACATACGCCTGTTTCGTTCTGGACTGAAAAGCCTATTTTTACTGCGAATTCAAAACAAAATTAGGCAAAATCGAAGATATGGCAACCGTATCCATTGAATACCTCGGAGACCTCCGGACGAAATGTACCCACTTGAAGTCGGGGAATACCGTAATTACTGATGCCCCAACGGATAACAATGGGAGGGGTGAGAATTTTTCTCCAACGGATTTGGTGGCAACAGCTTACATTTCCTGTATGATGACAATTGTTGGGATTTATTGTGATAAGAACAACATTCCGTTTCATACTGCTACAGGATCGGTATTGAAGACAATGGCAGGCGGTCCGAGACGAGTGGCGGGATTGACCATTCAGCTTGATTTTTCAGGAAACAACTGGAATTTGGAAATTCAACAGAACGTAATTGCCGCAGCCGAGGCATGTCCGGTAGCAAAGTCCGTTCATGGTGATATTGAGTTAACCTTTGAGTACACATTTTAATGGATAAGCGCGAACAAAATCAACGCAAGAACGAACGCCGTGAAAAGCGGTTCAGCGAGACCTACATCTTTGGAGTAAGGGCAGTCATTGAGGCAATTCGAGCCGGACGCGAGTTGAACAAAATTCTGATTCAAAAAGGGATGCAGAAGGAGCTCTTCACGGAGTTAAAGGAGGAGTTGAAAGGAAAGGATTTCCAGCTTCAATTTGTTCCCACAGAAAAGCTCAATGCGATCACGGACAAGAATCATCAGGGAGTAATCGCTATTGCTTCACCGGTGAATTACCACAAAGTAGAGGAGGTTGTGGAATCTTTGTTGGAAGAAAACGTAAAACCGTTTGTTCTCGCACTGGATCGATTGACTGACGTGCGAAATTTCGGAGCCATAGCCAGATCAGCAGAATGCATGGGGGTTCATGCGATTCTCATTCCGTCAAAAGGATCCGTACAGGTAACTCCCGATGCCATCAAAACATCGGCAGGCGCCCTCAATCGAATCAAAGTATGTAAATCGGACGATTTCAAGTCCTCGTTGTTCTATATTCAGCAATGCGGACTTCGAATTGTGGCGTGTACCGAGAAAGCAAGTGTTCCTTTATACAAAGCCAACCTTCGGGGTGGAGTAGCGATAATCGTAGGGTCGGAAAAAGATGGAATCACGCAGGATTTAATCAACCTGGCCGACGTTAGTTGCCAGATTCCAATGTGGGGTGAAATTGCATCATTGAACGTAAGTGTGGCAGCCGGAATGGTGCTCTACGAAAAGTTGCGTCAGGAAGTCGATTGATTAACTGTCGAGTAAATCAGACCTTGAGTGATGCTTCTCGTACCTCTTGTGTCGGGCAGCACGATTCAGAATCGGGAATTGGCGTATCATCCAGAACATAAAAACCCCTCGAATTATGAGAACGAGTATACTCAATAGGTTGGGTCGTCCAAGAATGGACAGAATGTACAGAAGCGTCGTTATGGTATAGAGCCCAAATCCCACGTAAAATCCCCAGGTGTGTCCACGTTTGGTCAGGATGGCAGACGCCGCGTAAACAGCAACGATTAGCATGTCGATGCCAAGAATAATGGCCATTGTATCCGGTGCAATCGCATTGACAACAAATACTTCGAAAATAGTTCCTGCCACTGCGAATCCCACAATGAACCATAGGATTGTGGCTGCAGCTCCCAGGTTTTTAGAGGGATAGGACGGGTTCGCCGGGCTGTGTAACCCGTCAACAACAACGTTTATAGAAGTTAGTTTTTCTTCCGGGAAACTCAATTCGATTGTACCCAGATTGTCAAAGCGTTTTTTGTATTTTTTTTGTTGAATAACCGATCGATTTTCGATCACATCCAGAATTACATCGTGATAAATGATTTGCACGCGTTGGAATCCGCGTTCCCATTGAAGCACTACAAAATCATTAGGAGTTTGAAGGATAGGGTATTTTTTCTGGTAGTCCATATGGTGAGTTTTTAGCAATAATAATGATAAACGCCGCAATTAGGTCCGGGGAATGAAGGGGAGAATTTCCGGAACGCGTTTCAGATCTCGAATCAACCAACGATGAGCATCGTCTTTGTGTTTCCGGTGTGGATCGAAAAGAATTGCCTGAAAGCCACTGTTTTCTGCGCCTACCACATCGGCCAGGTAGCTGTCTCCGATCATTACACTGTTTTTCGCTGAAGCTCCTGATCGTTGCAGTGCCTCCTGATAGACCTGAACCGAAGGTTTGTATACACCGACTTCCTCAGAACAAAGAATCACATCAAAATAATCCTCAAGCTTACTTTGGCGCAATTTGATGAATTGTACCTCCTTGAAACCATTCGTGATAATGTGCAACGGATAGCCTTCTTTCTTTAGCTGAATGAGTGTTTCAATCGTATTGGGAAGAAGGTGTGTTTGATACGGCGAGCGCTCTACGTATCCTTTCGCCAAAGAGTTTGACAATTCCGAATGGTTCACTCCGAAGTGTTCCAGTGTGTCTGAAAATCGTTTTACACGAAGCAATTCTTTCGAAATTGCTCCCCTGCTATATTGATCCCAGAGCATCCCATTGATCTTTTTGTATTGGGTATGGAACGAGGTGAAGGATCGGAGATGATCGGCCAGTTTGAGATCCTCGTACAATGATTGCAGGGCTGTTTCGGAATTCCGTTCAAAATCCCAGAGCGTTCTGTCCAGATCAAAAAACAGATGCCTCATGAGAAAAACAAATAAGCCAATCCAGTGGTAACGAATCCGTTGATTCCGATTCCGAGAACGATCAATGGAAATGTGCGTTTTTCTTTTCCGTAAAACTTAGCGGTGATAATGCTCCCGATGGGAATGGAGAGAAACAACGGTACCCAGAACGATGTGCCATAGATTCCGAGTGATCGCTTGATGCGAACGACGAGTTTATTGATCCGTGTAAAGGTCTTTTTTTGTTTGACGGGAATGTTTTCCTCCAAACTCTTTCGGTATAACATCAGACGTTTAGCATGGGCTCGTTTCATGAAGAAATTGGCGGAGAAATAAAAGAATGCTGAACTCACAACGGCACCAAGTCCACACGCGATGTAGGTTTCCCAGAAGGTGAGCTCCAGCTTCGGCCCACCGAATGGAGCAAACAAAAATTTGATCGTTGAAACCAAGAATAACCCTATGATCGCCGCCCACTGCATCGTACTCTCTGTTTAAACTTTTTCTCCGTAGGCCAGATCGCCGGCATCTCCGAGCCCCGGAACGATATACGACTGAGCGGTAAGTTCATCGTCAATGGCACCTATGAAATACTCCGTGTTGTCCGGAAGCTTTTGCTTACAGTAATCCAAAGCATCCGGCGTCGCAATGGCCGATATAATGTAGGTTTTCAGGGGTTTTCCTTGCTTGAGTATAGCCTTGTACACAGTCACCATCGAACTTCCCGTAGCCAGCATGGGGTCACTAATGATCAATATCCGATTGTCGATGTGCGGTGCAGCCATGTATTCCACGTGAATTTCAAAATTTTCGGCCGTCGAATGCTTTCTGTATGCTGAAATGAAAGCGCTTTCAGCGCGATCGAAGTAATTGAGAAGTCCCTGATGCATTCCCAGCCCTGCACGCAAGATGGTAGCCAGTACAGGCTGTTCCTCCAAAACAACCACTTCTGCCGTACCGAGTGGAGTAGTCACCTCCTTTTCGGTGTACGTCAGTGTTTTTGACAATTCAAAACCCAGTATTTCAGAAATGCGTTCAAGATTACGGCGGAATCGCATGGAGTCTCGCTGTACTTCAACGTCACGGATTTCAGCCAGAAATGTCGAAAAAATCGAGTGGGTGTTGGATAGGTTGTGAATCATAGTTGCTTCTTTGCGATAAAAGTAGTGGAATTTTGGTGCTTTTCTGTACTTCAAATCGGAAATTACAGGCATTTCTCAACGGTAGGCACAAAATAGCCCAATCTACGCAATTCTACCCTGGTAATCTTTCTGTATTTTTGACCCGATGGCAAAGGAAAACAAATTGAACAAACAAGTTCTTGTGCGTCTCCTGGGTTACTGGAGAAGCTACAAGAGACTCTTTCTGATTGCCATTATTTGTACCCTTTTACTTTCCGTATCGTCGCCGAGCAGACCCGCGTTGATCGGCTGGATGGTCAATCGCTATCTTGTTGAAGATCCGGATGTCAATCAACTTCTCTTTTGGAGTTGGGTCATCGCGGGAATGATTTTA
>JAURNA010000077.1 GCA_030830385.1 Crocinitomicaceae bacterium
AATCTGTCGAATGGCATGCCCATTCAGTCGTTTGTAGCCCTGAACAGCCTTGTGGCGCTTGTTGCGATGCTTTGCAAATGCCGGTGGATCCAGCACGATAATGTCAAAATCACCTTTGACTTCCTTCATGTAGTGCATGGCGTCTGCAACCACGGATTCATGGCGTTCTTCCATGTGGTTCAAAGCAATGTTCTGTTCAACAAGTTCAATTGCTTTTTTCGAGCTATCCAATGAAACGACGAACTCTGCTCCGGCTTCAAGTGCACTCAGGCTAAATCCTCCCGAATAACAGAAGGTGTTCAGTACGCGCTTCCCCGGGGAATATTTTCCGAGAAGGGATCGGTTCTCCCGCTGATCGACGAAGAATCCGGTTTTTTGTCCCGTAATCCAGTCAATGTTGAATTGAATGCCATTTTCCAGGGCGATATGGGGTGTGGATTGCTCACCGAATAAATAGCCGTCTTCGCCTTCTGATCGATCGGGCAGGGTATCCGATGATTTGTGGTAAATGGCTTGAATTTCTTCTTTCAGTGCGATTTTCAGGCCTTCTGCAATCATGTCAATCGAATGTAACATCCCAATGCTGTGGCATTGGATAACGGCTACACCAGCGTAATAATCAACAATCAGGCCGGGTAGTCCATCGCCCTCACCATGTACGATTCGGCAGATATTTGAGTGCTCAGTAATCAGGTGCAATTGCTGTCGAAGAGAAACCGCTTCCTGAATTCGCTCGATGAAAAAATCCTGATTGAGCGGAACGTCATCAAACGTCAGTATCCGAACCGAAATGGTCGCATGTTGGAAATGACCTCTGGCCAGAAAATCCCCCTTATCCGAGCAAACGGTGACAACCTCACCGTCCTCAATCTCCTCAACATCGCTTGTGATGGCTCCGGAGAATACCCAGGGATGCCTCCGCATAATGGAGTGCACTTTCTTTTTATGTACGCGAACGATCGGTTGCATCATCTTAAAACGTGTCAAAAATACTCGGATTGACCCATACCACAGCAATAGTTGATATTTTTGCCTAAACAGTTGGTATGAAGTGCACCGTACGATTTTATTTATTGAACGCCGATTTTTCCGAAGAACAGTTCGAAATTGACGGAAAGGAAACCGATGAAAACCACCGATACGAGTGGGAAGATGAGTTGAAACTTACCACGGAAGTGGACGGAGTCGATGTTCAGGAAAATGCCGTTTTCCCGCTTCAGGGATCAACCGGAGATGGAAAGGAGTTTTCATACGATATCGAAGGAATGACACTGTTTCGATTGTTCGGTGAACATCCTGCAATGGTTGCTTGCTCAGCGAGTCTGCTGGATCGTTATGAAGTGCACGAAGCAGGCGAAACCATCGAGTTAGAGGTGTTTTTGAAGGACTACGAACCAATGGCGAATCCTATTCCCGGAATTTACATCGCTTCTCAATCTTTTCCCGAAGAGTTGATCGAAGAATGATTCGTGCTACGCACATCGAATTGTATTATGGCGATAAGGGCATTCTTGCAGATGTTTCACTGTCGTTGGATCAAGGTGGAATCTATGGATTGATAGGAGAGAGTGGAAGGGGAAAAACGACCCTTCTGAAGATATTATCCGGTCACTTGGATGCTACGAAGGGAGAAGTGTTTTGTGGTGAATCTCGCGTTGTGGGTCCTTCTCAGCTTCTGATTCCCGGGCATCCGAACATTGAGCTGGTGAATCAGGATTTCGCCCTGGATTTGCACCAAACGGCCGAAGAAAACGTCCGTAATCGCATATTGAACCTTCAGGCAGAAGATCGTGATGAGATGGTGTTGGAACTGCTGGAGCTTTTGCGATTGAATCAGGTTCAAAGTCAGCTGGCAAAAACACTGTCAGGAGGTGAACAACAGCGATTATCGCTTGCCAGAGCTCTGGCTCGGGAACCGGAAGTGCTCATGCTGGATGAACCCTTCGTACACCTCGACCAAGGTCTTCGCCTGGAAGTAATGCATTACCTCAAGCGACTCAACGAAATTCGCAATACGACCATTTTGCTTGTATCACACGATGGATTCGAATTGATGGGTTTTGCAGAAAAAATTATCTATCTGTCGGATGAGGGCAAAATAGCACATGCCGGAAACCCCGATGAAATGTACTATCGCCCTGTCAGCACCCAGCAAGGACGTCTGTTGGGATTGCTAAACGAAGTTAAAATAGGTGGGGAAGACGTTACGTTCCGACCCAATGAGTACAGCTTCGAATCGGGCGGAAAAGAGCTGGAGATTGAATTTGAGTCCGAAGTGAAATCGGGAATGTTTTCCTTGTTTTACTTCCTGACAAAAAACGGTGAACGCATTGCTTTGTGTGCGATGAATGATATTTCGAATCATAGGAAAATGTATATTGAACCATGGAATTCAGGTCTGGGCTAGTCGTACTGAAAGCAGTAATGCAAGAGTTTCTCAGGGAGCGATCTCTGTTCCATGGAGCTGCATTAGGCTACTACGCGTTGCTGGCAATGGTTCCGACTTTATACCTCTCAATTTCGTTCTTCGGACGCCTTGTGGGCCACGAAGTAATGCTCGAAGTGATCTCCGACTTTTTTCAGGAGCAAATAGGTGTCAAAAACCCAGCGGAATTACTCTCATTCATGGACCAAATCGATCTATCCAATCAAAATCCGCTGTTCGAAATCCTAGGTTTACTCGCACTTGTGTTTTCAACCACAACCATGCTGGGTTCTCTCCGGAGAAGTATGAATGAATTCTACAATCTGGATTCCTGGAAGGTGAGCCGAAAACGGATCATTGTTCGCGGTGTTCTGTTCCGCATCATGTCCGTAGGGTTCATAACGGGCGGTGTTTTGCTGTTTGTCCTGCTGTACTTTACAGAAACGATCTTCCTTTCAGTCGGATACAATTTATTCGAGCACGATACCTGGATTGCTGATTTGTGGTCGTTCATCGCCCGTCACGGACTTCCTGTGGTAACAAACTCAATGATGTTCGTTTTCGTGTTTAAATATGTCCATGATGGCAAAGTAGCCTGGAAACGAGCGATTGAAGGAGCCATGGTAACGGGTGCACTCATGTACCTTGGACAGTTACTGATTCATTTCTATGTACAGAACTACTTCTTCGCAGGGAAAGGTTCAATGCTGGCCGGAACCCTGCTGGTAATCCTTGTGTGGGTATACTATTCATCCCAAATCATATTCCTCGGAGCTAAGTTCATCGCCGTTCGTTCCCGTTTAAAAGGGACTCCAATCCGTCTGCGCGATTAAAAATTGATCAAGTTTGGTTATTTTTTCGGAAATGATTATATTTCCGGCATAAATATGATGAAAATATCAACATGTCGATAGGGGCCAATTTAAAGTTATTGCGCAAGCGAAAGAAGAAAAGCCAGGAAGAAGTTGCCAATGATCTGGGGCTTACAAGAAGTTCGTACTCAGGTTATGAAAACGGAGTCGCAGAGCCCAATCTTGAAACCGTTCGATTGCTGAGCGAATACTACAGGGTTTCGACTGATGAGTTGATTAAAAAGGATTTTTCATGCTATTCCCGAAAGGAATGGGAAAGACTGGATCAGGGAGTTGAAACGGATATCAATGGCTCCCGTTTACGCGTTCTTACTTCCGTAATCAATGAAGAAAATGAAGATGTAATTGAACTGGTTCCTGTGAAAGCAAGTGCAGGTTATACAGCAGGCTATGCAGATCCTGATTACATCAAAGTATTGCCTACTTTTCACCTTCCCTTCTTATCCAGAGACCGAAAGTACCGGTCGTTTCCAATCAAAGGGGATTCCATGCCCCCCGTGGTTGAAGGCTCGTTTGTGGTAGGTGAATTTGTCCTAAATTGGATGAGTATTCGAAGCGGTACACCGTGCATCGTGATTACCAAGGACGACGGAATCGTGTTCAAAGTGGTGCACAATCTGCTCAAATCAGAACAATCCTTCCAATTGTGCTCAACAAATCCATTTTACGATCCGTACATGGTACATGCCAATGACGTGCTTGAAATCTGGAAATTCGTCAATTACATTTCTCCGGAATTACCTGATTTGCGCGTGGATGACAGTGATGTTTCGAAGTCGCTGAAGTCGCTCCAGCAAGAAGTTCACGAGCTAAAGGCCCTGCTCAAAAAGAGCTCATAAGCGATAGTATTTCCCATGCTCATAACCAATACGCTCCTCTGTCATCAGAGAACGAACGGCCCTTTTAATCAATGCTAAATCCAATTGTGTTGAATGGCGGATTTCCTCCAGACTCGCGGGAAGCATGGTCGGGATGAGTTCCAGCAATTCAGCATGAGTATAGGGCTGTGTTGATCTCGATTTGCAAACATCGCAGGTACCACAGGGAGACCCCTCGCCGGAGAAATAATTGCTGATCATCTCCTGCCGGCAATGATCCAGTTGTACATAATCGGAAATCGTGTTGAACTTCTCCTGCTCGATTTTCTTTCTTTCCGAATAACTCTGTGGCGAGAGAACCAGTCGATCCAGAGGAAGCCTCCCGTGCAGTAAGGTAATTCGCGGTGAATTTGACTGATACGTCACATCAATCACCCCAAATTGTTCGAGGTATTCAAGTCGTTTTCTCAGTTCACCGGAGTCGATTCTCAACTTTTCTGCAATCTTACCTTCATGAATGGTAATAAACCGATCAAAAATTCCGGGATAGCTGCGCGTCAGTAGCGTAATCAGGGCATCCACCGAGTCGTGCGCAAGCTGAAACTTGTACAAAGCTGAACTTCCAATGCTGAATTTAAGACGGGTGGGTAGAAAATTGCTCTCTTCAAAGGTTAATGTGCCGTTCATTTGAAGAATGCGAAGAGCGTGATAGACATCCTGAATGGTGAAATCGAACAGCGATGAAAAACGCCTGAAATCAAATGCGTATGTTTCATCCGTTCCAGCCTCAAATGAAATGCTGAGATGGTTACAAATGGCTTCGTAAACTGCCTTAATTCGATCCTCCGGAGGAAACTTGGACGAAAGTTGATCATTCATGATCAATAGGTCTCTGGGTTCCCAGAATGCCACTGCTGACGCCGCGCTCCCATCACGTCCTGCGCGACCTGATTCCTGATAGTAAGCCTCCAGGTTATTGGGGATTTCGTAGTGAAGAACATACCGCACATCGGGTTTGTCAATTCCCATCCCAAACGCATTTGTAGCAACCATAATCCGAATGCGATTCGAAAGCCACTCGTTTAGCATGAATTCACGATCTGACGCATTCAAACCACCGTGATAAAATCCAGCAGGTAATCGCAGCAAGCGCAAACGACGAACGACTTCTTTCACTGATCTCCGGGTTTGGCAATAAATGATCCCCGAATGATCGGGCCTTGCCTTGCAATACTCAACGATGGAATTCATTTTATTCTCGGAAGCCCGAACCTCGTAATGGAGATTGCTGCGATCCATGGTTCCAATAAATTCTTTTGGAGAATTCAACCCAAGCGATTGAACAATGTCTTCCTGAACACGTTTTGTTGCAGAAGCCGTTAATGCGATAACGGGAGCACTCGGATGATGCTCACGCAATTGCTTGATTTCACGGTATGCCGGTCGAAAATCATGTCCCCATTCAGAAATACAATGCGCTTCGTCCACCGCAATCAGACTCACGTTCATTTGCTTGAAGCGCTCAATGAACAATTGGCTCTTTGCTCGTTCCGGGCTCACATACAGGAACGTTACATTCCCAAATCGTGCGTTATCTAGCGCAATGTCGATTTCTCGGTGACTCGCATTCCCTCCGAGGTGAAGAGCTTTGATTCCGCGTTTCTGAAGTTGATCAACCTGGTCTTGCATCAATGCAATCAGCGGAGAAATCACAACGGTTATTCCGTCCAAAGCCAGCCCCGGAACCTGAAAGCAGATGGATTTCCCTCCACCGGTTGATAGAACCGCGAGGGTATCATGGCCATAGATCACACTGTCCACAATTTCCTCTTGCATAGGACGAAAGGAGCTGTATCCCCAATAACGCGAAAGTATTTCCAGGCTTTTGGTCACTTGTAAATGTTCCGATTTTTCGAAATAAAGGAAATGAATTTCTTCCAACTCTGGACTTCTTTCTTTGATAAATGCACGATTGTAACTACCTTTGATGCAATAAAACGGTTATGTTGGAAGACACTCTCTCAATCAAAGTAAAGCGCGTACAGGAATCTAAAATCAATCAGGTTGACTGGGATAATCTCTCCTTTGGAAAGGTGTTCTCAGATCACATGTTGGTAATGGATTACGCTGATGGAGAATGGAAGTTACCCGAAATCGTTCCGTTTGAAGACTTAAGCCTTCACCCGGCTACATCGGCGATTCATTATGGACAATCCATCTTTGAAGGAATGAAGGCCAACAAAGATGCAGATGGCAATGTGCTCATATTCCGTCCGGATTTGAACGCACGCCGTTTCGCTGAATCGTGCGAACGCATGTGCATGCCTGTTATTCCTGAAGATTTCTTTACGGAATTGATCAAAAAAGTCGTGGATCTGGATCGCAGCTGGATTCCGGACCAGAAAGGATGTGCGCTCTACATTCGTCCTTTTTTGTTTGCCACCGATCATTTTATTGGAATCAAGCCGTCAGACAACTACAAATTCATCATCTTCACCTGCCCCGTGGGAGCCTATTATTCTCAGCCGGTTTATGTGAAAATTGAGGAATTTTACACGCGAGCGGCAGAAGGCGGAGTTGGACGTGCAAAAACAGCGGGTAACTATGCAGCCTCGTTGTATCCTGCCAAATTGGCTCAGGAAAAAGGCTTTCATCAATTGGTTTGGACGGACGCGAAAGAACACAAGCACATCGAGGAATCCGGTACGATGAACATCCTTTTTGAACTGGATGGAAAGTTGATTACCCCTTCTGAGGATTCGGATACGATCCTGAG
The DNA here is from genome assembly GCA_030830385.1 of Crocinitomicaceae bacterium. Taxonomy (GTDB): domain Bacteria; phylum Bacteroidota; class Bacteroidia; order Flavobacteriales_D; family Crocinitomicaceae; genus UBA4466. The sequence continues at coordinate 6,892 of JAURNA010000077.1, forward strand.
AAGCGTTACGAAACGATCTGCCGTTGAAATCGCCAAGCACTGGGGAGTTGAAGTGGAGGAACGACGCATAACAGTGGAGGAAATTGTGAATGCACTGCGCGAGGGCCGCCTGACGGACGCATTCGGGGCAGGAACGGCAGCAACGATTGCACAAATTGCAAAAATTGGTTTCCGCGATGAACTGTTCGAACTTCCTCCGATTGAATCCAGAACGATTTCCACGCGAATCAAGAATTACCTCACCGATCTGAAATCCGGGAAGATCGAGGATGAAATGGGTTGGTTGCTCAAATTCTAGTAAGGACTAATCGTCAGCCAAACGATTTTCTTTCTGAAACTTCCATCCGAACACAAACGCGATGGTAGGAATGGCTGCCGTCATCCAAAAAAAATACGACCCCATCAGCCCGTAAAGCATCGCCCCAATTACCGGAAACAATGCCATGGCGAACGAGTTAATGGATTCACTGACTCCCATGGTTTCTCCTTGCTTTTCAGGAGAAGAATGAATTGCGATTAAGCCATTGAATGTTGGGAAACACAAAGAAAATCCAAGATTGAGGATGTAGTAGAACACAATGTACAGCCAGAGCAAGTCGGTAAGTGTAATTGCAATCAATCCAATCGCACACAGGACCAGACCCACCAATAGCGTTCGGTATTCACCGAACAGTCGAATGAAATGCTTGGAAACAAATGCCTGGTTGAAGGAGAGGAAGATTCCAACAGCAAGCATAAACAACCCCAGTTCAGCTTCGTCAAATCGAAAGAGATCAATGAGAAACAGAGCGATGGTCGAAATGTAAAAGGCCATCATGATTGAAAATCCGAATTTGAGAGTGAGCAGAAGCCGAATGATGTACGGAGGATTCAACGTTCGTATTCTCCGAAGGAAAAACACACTGTCGAATATGTACTCCCGATGTCTTTTTGCTCTCTTTTCCTCCGGGTGAGACTCTTTCAGCCAGACCGAAATACTCATCAACGTAAGAATGGAAATGCCAATGGCAACAAGCAATGTCCCGAGATAGCCAAGTGGCCCCGAAGCAGTGAACCCCCCAAGTCCGGGACCGATGATCATACCGATTCCTGCAATGCCACCGAGATAACCGAAGATATACGACTTTTCATCTCGCGTAGTAATATCACTGACGTAAGCATTGGTTACCGCCGCATTCCCGCCCGTAACTCCATCCAAAATTCTCGAAAGGATAATGACCCACAAAGGCAGAGCAAGACCCAGAAAATGAATGTCGGGAATCAAGAGAGCAGACACAAATACAAGCCAGCTGAGCAGTGTTCCTGCCTGACTAATCAGCAAAATCGGCTTTCGACCGCGTTGATCCGACAGGGCTCCCAGGTAGGGGGCTCCGATGAACTGAAATGCCGAATAAAGCGACAGTAGCAGCCCATAGACCCATTTATCGGCTCCGAAACTTGCTACAACGAAAGGTAATACAGGCATCAGAATGCTGAATCCAAGCACATTTACTAAGGTGAGAAGGTAGGCTGGCAACAATTCCTTTCGCATCGGACTAAAGTAGCGAAAGTTATTGCAGAGAATGTAAGATGTGCTGTGGAAAAGAAAATACAGGCTTGTGAGCTAGACCGTTTCAATCTTACTATATTTGTTATCTGAAATGATTCTAAATAATGCGAATTGTCCTCGCAGATAGCAACGAATTAATTCGCCTGGGAATCCGTTCTGCCTTGAAAAAAGAACTTGCGCCTGAGATCGTGGGAGAAGCACTCTGTAGCGAGGAACTCGTTGAAATCGTTCGAAGTTTCGGTTCCGACGTTGTGGTCATCGATTACACATCCCGAGGGTTTTCCATTGATGTATTACCGCAAATTTTGTCCATCGACAAATCAATTCGTGTACTGGCCATCACTCCTGAGCAATCTGCTCAAACCCTCGTAGATGCGCTTCGGTCAGGAATCATGAGTTATGTGAAAAAGGACTGTTCCATTGCCGAGATCGTGGATGCAGTTAAGGAAACATCAAAAGGAAACAAATTCTTCTGTGGCCAGATTCTCGAAACCATTCAAGACGCCAATTTGGACGTGGATGACATTGATTACGATATGTTTTCCTGCGAGCCGGTTACGCTGTCTGAGCGCGAATCCGAAATCATCGTTCTCATCGCCGAAGGATACACGAACGCGCAAATCGCTGAGCAGCTATTTCTAAGCAATCATACGGTCAATACACACCGAAAGAACATCATGGCAAAATTGGGTGTAAAAAATACCGCAGGGATCGTGATGTATGCGGTGAAAACAAATCTCATTTCGCCGAACAAGTTCCTCTTTGCAGGAAATGCACAGTGACAGTTGCGGTCAACCCCAGAAAATCGTACTTTTTTTGAACCTTTGAGCAAGTAGGGTGTACACTCTTAAAAAAGTAGGTAATTATGCGTGAACTGATCATAGGCTTATTTGGCTTTTTTACCGGGTTTGTTTGGGCCCAGGTGGAAAATTCCGTTCCTGCGGGTACGAACCTGAATATGGAGCGAAATGGCATCATGTACAATAATGAGCTTGAGGAATCTACGATAAATCTTGATACAATTACGATTATCGAGGAAGTCACGAACGAAAACACAAAAGATTCCCGCAAGAAGAAATTGCACGTTGGCAGGGCGGTAAGGGAAGAGGTGAAAATCACCGATCAAACGCAGACTGAGGCCCGGGGAACGTACAAAGAAGAATTGAAAACGACGGCTCCGGAATACACCGATACACCTGAAGGATACAAAGCTGCGGACGATGATTTCAACCGGGCGGATTGGGATGCTTCAACCCAACGATCACAGCGCTCTCCATCCGCGGAACAGCAGATGTACATGGATCAGGCGGTGGGCTACTTTGAAGTGGCTGCACCTGCGTCTTTCGAACATCATTATTTCAAATACGTAGCGGGAAATCACGACACAACCCTGTTTTACCATTTGCAGGAGGCTGAGCAATTGCAACCGGACAACTCCGATGTGCACACGCAAATGGCAGGTTATTACGTAATTACGGATGACACAGCACAGGCACTTGTATACATCGACAAGCTGATCGAAGAAGACCGACTCAAGGAAAGCGCGATGGACTATTCCGAAGATGTATTGCTCTCTGCTCCCGAAAACGGCACGCTCGTCACTCATGGGTTCGACGATGGATACGGAGCGTACTATGTGCAGAATTCATCTCAGCTGAGATCAGATGTTACATTGGTTTCTCTGGACCTCCTTCAAAGCGAAGCCTACCGCAACAAATTGGAGAAAAAAGGGTACTCAATACCGGATACATCACTGATCGACGTGCAGTATCTGGAAAAATTTTGTGTGCAAAATCCGGATAAAAACATCGCTATATCATTGACGACGCCCAAAGAATATTTCCTCCCCATACAGCGCAATTTATATGTGGTAGGATTATTGTTTGAATATCACCAGGAAGACTACAATAATTTCTTCCGAAACGATTATTTGTGGAACGAAGAACTGACAAAGACCAACGTGATGAATCCGAAGGATGAAACCGGTCGACAGCTTTCCGCAAATTACCTCCCAATGATGCTTATGCTCCAAAAGGCATACGGCGAAACGGGTGAAAGTGACAAGGCAGAAGAATTGGATAAAATTTCGGACCAGGTAGGTGTGCAATGCAAGAAGTATGAACAGATAAAGAAGGTCAAAGCGAGTTATTAGAAGTACGGAATGCGATTGATCAGAACGCAATACAAGTCCATGACGGACGAGGAATTAATGATCGCCATGAGCAAAGGTGACAAGCGTGCCTTTGACGAGATCTATGGTCGGTATGCATCACCTTTACTCGGCTATTTCACACGGATGTTGTGGAGAGACCACGAAAAGGCCGAAGATTTTGTACACGACATCTTTGCCAAAATCATTCGGAAACCACAATTGTTTGACCCTTCCCGGAAATTCAAAACCTGGTTGTATTCGGTGGCGAACAATATGTGCAAAAATGAGTACAAGAAACAGGAAGTGCGCAAAAACACATCAAATGGATTAGACAATCACTACGGTCTTAGCGACGCTGCGGCAAATGTTGTGGGAGAAGTTCAGGATGTGCAATTCCGGGAGAAGTTTGAGGCCAGCTTAGAAGCGTTGGATGCAAAACATTCCGAAGTATTTTCACTTCGACACATGGAAGGCCTTGCGATAAAAGAGATTGCAGAAATATTAGCGATCAGTGAAGGAACCGTAAAATCGCGGTTGTTTTATGCAACGCGATACCTCGCTGAAAGTTTGAAAGATTTTAACCCCGTAATAAATCGATAAGATGGAAAGGGATATAATGGACGTAGTATTGGAAAAGAAGTATTTCGAACTAACGGAAGCCGAGAAGGTACAGTTGAGCGAAATATGCACTTCAGAGGAAGAATACGATCAGTTGCGATATGTTCTGGGTAGCGTAAATGCACTTTATCGGAACGAGACGAATCCTAAAAAAGAGACCAAAGAACGCCTTGATCATTTGTTCGTTGGCGCTCACCCGAAGGCACCCCCCGTCTGGTACAATTCAACGTTGGCCGTTTTGCTTCCGGCAGATAAACCGATTCACCGAAAGCCTATGCTCCAGGTGGCCGCGATTGGTATTTTGATCTTCTTCTCAATTCCATTCCTGAAAACATGGGGAAATGCAGGAGATGATACTCCCAGGATAGCTGAGAATCGCGTAGAGAAAGCAGTAGAGAAAGCATCCGGAGAAGGTACGAACAGGAATGTTCCACCCGAATCAGAAAAGATGGAAACAGCCAATGAACAAGGTCGGATTGACGAAACCCGGGAAATTCAGCACGATGCCGATAATTTGAGCGCTGAAACTCCATCAGGAAATGCAGACCCTCAGGCGCCAACTGCATCAGGAGGCAATTCCGATCTGATGTTTGCCGCATCCACGGCACCGACTGCTCGTTTCACCGGGTCTGCTGCATCCGGCTCAGGAATTGCCTCCGGAGAGGTCGAAAAGGACAGGGTAGTGACAGAAAGTGCAGATGAAACGTTGGCTCTCCATCATCCGGATGGTGTCTTTGAAGGAGTGGAAATAGAGTCATTTTCTCAACCGGCGAGTGGACGCCCGGATGTGCTGGATTTGCTGACAACGACTTTCTAGTAACGAGTCACAAACATTTCTTTGCGTTGCGTGGGACGTCTGAGAATGATCCCCACGCGAAACAAATCGATGGATACATGAAAACGTTCGTCCTCCGACAACTGTTTCCATGCTTCGAACATGGAGTCGCTCCAACGAATATCATCGAGAACAAACACGGTTTCATCATCCGAATAGGGCAGCAATCGATTCACGTAATCAATCAGTGCCTTTCCATCGTGATGCCCGTCGATAAAAATCAAATGGTAAACCCCTTCCACTTCGGACCTCAGAAATTCATCAAAGGTCATATTGAGTGCCTTGACGCTCTCCGGTAGCCTTGCCTTCGCTGCGTTGAACGTGTTTGAACATGCCTCAACCGTCGTAATTTCAGCTCCGGGATTTCCAAGGTGAAGATGATGCGTCCCAATTCCCAGTGAAGTGCCGAACTCAAGGATTCGCTCCGGTTTATACGACCTGGACAACCTGTACAGCAATTGACCGTATTTCCCGTTCGATGAACTCGTTTTTGCGATTTGCTGAATCGACCGCGTATTTCCCAGTCGTTTTGATCCTGCGCCGAAATCCTGAATTTGGATAGTAGCCTTTGAATTCAGGAAGCCTTTGTACACTGCGTTCAGTTTGCGGGAGTCTTCCACGTCAAGTGCAATGCGCAAACATCCATCGGTAAAAGCATACATAAAAGGCGAATGCATACCATGTCGCCCCCTAGCGTTCAAACGATATTTTATATATTCGGCCCAATAACTCACGCGACACAAATTAACGGAATCTTGAGAGAACAGGAAGAAACGAACGAATTGCGCAGAATTTCTGAGCAAAAGGAACAGGTTTTAAACGGAAGTGACGGGGTTACGTTGTTGGAATCGTGTGGAATCAATACGGGGATTTTGCCGTGGAAAGCAGTGTATGACTGGAAACCTCAACCCAATTCGTCTTTGACCTTTTTTATTCCTGCATCCGGATCCGGGTCCAGAATGTTCGGTTTCATTGAAAGTTTTCTTGCCAGCGGAAAACGAACTGAGCAAATCGATCTTTTTCTGGCTTCCGTTTCTGAATTTGCCTGGTTCAAGTCACTGAATGAAACAGAACAAAACAGGTTACTTTCACTGGATCCAAAGGTGTTGCTGGAAGAACTCTTGAAAGGAGAAGTGCTTGGATATGTAGACGTTCCCAAAGGATTGATTCCGTTTCACTGGGATCGTGGGGAGGGCTGGACACCCTTCCAGGAGCAGTTTCGTCAAGCTGCCAACGCCTTTGAAGGAAGCAGAAATCTGCATTTTACGGTGAAGGAGGGAACTGAGCAAAAAACACGTGAAAACCTGAAAGCCCGGAAAATTGAAGGAGAAATCCCTTCGGTTTCCTTTTCGGTTCAGAACTCGCAAACGAATGCGTATTGTTTTGATGCAGACCACAATCCGGTGAAATGGAATGAACAATGGTTGAGGAGACCCGCAGGTCACGGAGCGCTGCTTCAGAATCTCAATGCGATTGAAAGCGATTACATCCTCATAAAGAACATAGACAACGTGCAGCATTGGAACAAAAGGCAAGCCGGAAAACAAGTCTGGACCACGCTTCTCTCGTTGCTGGATCAATTGAAATATGCGCTCCGGGAATTGTCAGAAAAACCGATCATCGGACACTTTCGGGAAATCTGCTCTCAGTATCAACTGGTTCAGGAAAAGTACATTGCTCAGCTGA
>JAURNA010000078.1 GCA_030830385.1 Crocinitomicaceae bacterium
CTGGACTTGATGATCCACGATTTGGACGTGATTTTGAGTGTGGTGAAGGCACCTGTCAAACGAATTTCCGCTTCAGGAGTGGCAGTAGTGAGTGACACTCCTGATATCGCGAACGCGCGCATCGAATTCGACAACGGATCTGTGGCCAATCTTACTTCGAGCCGAATCTCCATGAAGAATATGCGTAAATCCCGCTTCTTCCAGAAGGATGCCTATATCAGTGTGGATTTTCTTGAGAAGGAAATGGAGGTGGTTCGCATGACAGATGTTGAAGGTGAGCCCGATCCATTCGACATTATTTTTGACCTCGGAGAAGGTAAGCCAACGAAGAAAATTCTATTTGATAAGCCTGATATTGAGCCGATAAACGCCATCAAAGAAGAGCTCGTTGCATTCAGCGATGCGATCGTGAATGACCGGACTCCAATCGTGCCACTCGAAGATGGGTACATGGCATTGGATATCGCCCAAAAGATTGTTGATAAAATTAAGTTGCCAGGATCAGTACTCGTCGACAATAAATCCAATTTCTGAGCGTTATCCAGACACTGCTGAATTTATGAAGTACGTCATTCTCTTTGTCGGTACAACCCTGACGCTTATGTCTTGCGTTGAGAACAACCCCAGTCCGAGCTGGATTGAGGTCAATGAAATCGTTCTTGAAACCAATCCATCCTCTGTTTATCCAACGGGCGAGTTAACCGAAAACCTATCCGACGCCTGGATTTATGTCAATGATGAATTGATGGGTGTATTTGAATTGCCGGTGAAAATACCGGTGCTGACTTCAGGCCCGGCGAATATCAAAGTGTACCCGGCCGTTCTGAATAACGGAATTTCGGCAACCAAGAAGATATATCCGTTTGTAGAGTTCTACGAGGAGAATGTCACGCTCAATGAGAATGCAACGGTAACATTGAATCCCACAACGCATTATTACAGCTCGGTCCAGTTTGAAATAGAAGATTTCGAGGGAGCAGGAAACATCATTGAAGATGATCCTGTTTCCATGACGAGTTTTTCGGCTGAATCGAATCCGGCGATCTTGGAATCGTTCAATGGAAATGCATACGGTCACGTCACGCTAACTTCCACAGATTCAACATGGATTGCATATACAAAGGACCTGGAAGGAGATTTTAACCTTCCGATTGCAGCGGAGGTCTATCTCGAAATAGATTATCATACCACGAACTCTTTGGTTACGGGATTGATTGGTGTTGGACCATCCGGTATTGAGGAAAATCCCTACATACAGCTCAACCCAATGGATCCTTCCGAAGTGACCTGGAAAAAGATTTACATCGATTTGCGTGAGATCGTTTCCAATTCACCTGACGCGGACTACTTCAAGGTTTCATTTGAGGCGTTCCTCGACCCGGAGAATACGATAGGAGAGATCAATATTGATAACATTAAACTGGTACATTTCTAGATGAACGCCCGTCTGCTGACCATCTTGCTGATGTTTTCTGACTGGCTTTCCGCTGGCCTTGCCTGGGGTTTTTTCTTCTATGTACGAAAGGTACATCTGGAGATGAAAGAATTTGCGGTGAGCGATTCATTCTACTATGGATTGTTACTAATTCCAATCGCCTGGGTCTTGTTGTATACTTTGCAGGGGACATATCACGATGTCCGGCGTTTGCATCGGATCAGAATATTCAATCTCTCGTTTGTCAGCACGACAATCGGGGTGATTTTTCTCTTTTTTGTGTTTCTCCTTGACGATGAGATATCGGGTTATCGCCAGTACTATTCTGCTGTATTCATCCTCTTCGCAATTCACTTTACATTGACATTTATTCCGAGGGTTATTATTGTCAGTATGATCGTTCGTAAAATTCACCGAAGAGAGGCTGGATTTAAAACCCTGATCATCGGAGGGAGCGATAAGGCAGTAGACATTTACAACGAGATTGAAGGACTACCGAAAGGAATAGGATCAGATTTCCTGGGCTTCATCAATATCAACGGGGTGGATCGTCAATTAGAGGACAAACTGGAGTACCTCGGACACATTGATGACGTCGAGAATATTTTGCGGAAAAATCAGATTGAAGAGGTAATCATTGCTCTGGAGAGTGTTGAGCATGCAAAGCTTCGAACCATTATTTCCCGATTGGAAGGGGGAGATTTGAAAATCAAGATTCTTCCGGATATGTACGATATTCTCTCGGGGAAGGTGAAAATGGATAACATTTTTGGAGCCCTGCTCATTGAGGTCAGTTCCGAAGTGATGCCGCTCTGGCAACGAGCAACGAAGCGAGTGATTGATATTGTCGTCTCTCTGGCTGCCATCATTGTATTTTTGCCTGTATTTATCGTGCTGGGAATTCTTGTGAAAACATCTTCTCCCGGTTCCATTTTATTTTTTCAGGAGCGAATTGGAAAGAACGGTGTTCCTTTCCAGATCATCAAATTTCGTACAATGGTCCAGAATGCAGAGAAAGTCGGACCGCAGCTATCTTCTTCGGATGATCCCAGAATTACGCAAATTGGCCGTTTCATGCGAAAATCACGCCTGGATGAATTTCCGCAGTTCTTCAATGTTCTCATGGGAGAAATGTCGCTTGTTGGGCCTCGACCGGAACGTCAGTTTTACATTGATCAAATTGTTGAAATTGAGCCGCAGTTCTATGAACTAACGAAGGTGAGACCGGGAATTACCTCTTGGGGACAAGTGAAATTCGGCTATGCAGAAAACGTCGAACAGATGATCGCACGTATGAAGTTTGATCTGCTTTACTTGAAGAACAGAACGCTCTCGCTCGATTTTAAAATCATGCTGTATACGATTCTTATTATTTTCCGGGGGAAAGGGAAATAGAAAAAGACCAAAGCCCATCGTTCAAGATAGAGTTAACACTTGAGTGAGCATTCGATGGTTTCTTCGAAGTCGACGGCAAGTTCAAACCTGGCGCCAGCACCAAATTCAACGGTGCTTTTACCTCGGGTAAACAAAACAATTGCGAATTCGAAAAATCTATTGAAAGCGATTTACCATTGTATTTGACCTGATTAATTGCAAAATTATTTGGATGAATTCTGTGATGAGCAAAATAGACAGTACGTTGGAGACAAAGTATTTGCAAGAGCACTGATTGCTGCTGTATCATTCACTGGTAAAATTTTCCTGATGCACATTTTTTTTTAGCTAGCTTTGTCGGCATAATTTCTTTTACCATGAAAAAAATACTGCTGATAAACGTCTTGTTTATTTCAATCTTCACCTTTAGTCAATCGATAGCCAAAAGGACTTTGGAACACAATAGTGTCTCTGCGTTAATTGGTAATGGTGGAGACTTTTTTCAAGACAGAAGTGCTGGTGCTGCCGGATACGAATGGCCGAAGGGATCTGGGCAAAAGTTGATTTATGCTTCAGGGCTTTGGTTTGCAGGGAAAGATCAAAATGATTCACTCCGTGTTGCAGCCATAAGATTTAGAAACGGAAATGACTTTTTCCCCGGTCCGGTATCAGATATTCAAACGCCGCTGAGTAATCCTTATTTTTTATCGGCTTACAACGCCGGGAACATGTGGTCGGTTTCTCAAGAACTCATTGCCTATCACATACAACACTACAATGACCCTGGTTACGAGGTTCCATTTGATATTTCCAGCTGGCCTGCTAATGGGGATGTTTCCATTGGGGTTGCATCTGATCAGGCACCATATGTAGATGTTAACTTAAACAATGTTTATGATCCAGAAAATGGTGATTATCCGCTAATCAGGGGTGATGAGGCCGTCTATGTGATTATGAACGATGAGGCCGCAAACCATACCGAGTCAGGTGGAGAGAAGCTAGGTATCGAAGTACATGTTATGGCTTATCAATATGCAACCGATGATTATTTGGACAGTACGACGTTTTTGAATATCCGCTTATTTAATCGGGGAGCATATGTTTACGACAGCTTGTATGCAGGTTTGTACATCGATGCCGATGTGGGGTTTTCTCAAGATGATTATGCGGGAAGTGATTCTTCCAGAAATATGGTGTATATGTACAACGGTGATCCATTGGATGAAACAATTGGTGTAAACTTGGTGGGATATGGAACGAATCCGCCAGCAGTTGGAGTAGTTTCGTTAAATCATGATCTGAATGCAGCGGGATATTATAATAGCTCAAACAATTATCCATATACTGATCCGATAGTGGATGCTCAATATTACAACTATCTAACAGGTAAATGGGGAGATGGTAGTCCATTTCTTTATGGTGGTCTTGGATACGCCGAATCCAGCGGTGTGACAACGACACCAACCAACTTCCTTTTCTCTGGAGATCCTGAAACACAAGCAGGTTGGTCAGAGATCACGAATAACAACTATCTCGGAGACAGAAGAGTTTTCCTTTCCATAGGCCCGTTGACACATAACCCCGGAGAAAAAATCTGTTTTGATTACGCTATTGTAGCGAGTAGAGGGAATGGTGCCCCTCTCAACAGCGTCACGAGAATCAAAGAATTGGCAACCACAGTGACCAACTTTCACAGTACACAAATAGAATATACCTGTGATCAATACAATACCAATGATTTAACAAGTTACCCTACGGTTAATACAAACCCAAACCCGCCAAATACAAGTGGAGCAACGTATTTCGGACCTGAACTAACAAAATTGAGCGGGTACGGTAATGGAAACAACTTTCTTGAACTGACAGCTGCTTCAAGAGATTCGATTGTTCAAAATGGATACTATGCAACTCCAACTTACAAGGGAGGATACGGCCCTGTAAAAATTTCAGTTTTGGATTCATCAAATCTCGTGGAAGGTTACTATGAGTTTAAGCTGAAAGATTACATTCCTTCTTTTAGCAATGGAGCTGATACCGCTTTATGGGTCATCTACCGATATGATACTTCCGGAGTCAACTTGTTGGATAGTGTCCAGTCAATAAATCGAATAAATACAAACTTTGTCCAGGACATTCCACAATGGGGGCTTTCTGTAGATGTGCATCAGTATAATTATTACTTACCTGAAGGAGTTTCTGGCGGACCGATAGCAAAAATCACTGACTTCATAGACGCAACAATTGAATATGAGGATACAATATTAAAATGGCTTACAGGTAATAAAGATACCTATGGGTATTATCCTTCTAATTGGATCAGAAGTGGTATTTTTCTTCCTGAGCTAGACCCTATGTCGTTAAATTATAGCTGTTTAGATAATACATTGCCTGACTATCAAGATTATTTGGATCCTTGTCTTTATGCAGATCAAATCGGAGCTGATCCCAATCAAAAATTTGATAATATTCTGGATGGGATAGTTGCACCTCACAAGATCACAGGTTATAAGAGTGAGTTTCAGCCTATGGCTTATTATAACTACGTATTGGCTGCTGCAGCCAGGAACATCGCCTCAATTTCGTATTTACCGAGTGTTGATATTGTATTTACCAATGACACATCACTTTGGACAAAATGCCCTGTAATTGAAACAGGAAGAGACGCAAGTTTAAACGAAGGTTTGGCAGAGCCAGGTATGATGAGAAAACAAGCCAGTGTAGATAAGAATGGAAATCCACTTAATGACGGTACAACTGGCCTGGGTTGGTTCCCTGGTTATGCCATTGATCTGGAATCAGGTGCAAGATTGTACATGGCATTCGGTGAAAATTCTGCAATGATCAATGAATACGGAAGGGATATGATCTGGAATCCAACATCATCTACTTTCGATAGTACATCTTTGAATCCTAAATTTGGCGGTGTCCAACCAGTGTATGTATTCAGTTTCAGTAACAAAAAAATCAATAATAATTTTTTAGGTTACGATTTTCCACATTATGTACCGGACTCAGCTGAAAACTATCAATTCAACACGCTTTACAATATGTACTTGCAAGTAGAGCAGAATGATAACTCGATAAAAAGAGATGTGTATAGTAGTATCAGCTGGGTATTATATCCCTTGTCAATTCCCGGAACTCAGGTATTACAGACTGATGCGACAATGAAATTAAGAATGAACAAGGAATATAAAGATATGTTAGCAGGAGGTTCCGAAGCCAATGATTCCAGCCCAAGATATTCCTTTAACGTGAGATTGAATCAAGACATCTCTGATCTGGAATCGATGGATCCTAAAGCAGAAAATTTATGGATCTATCCAAACCCAAATGGAGGTTCTATGTTCGTGAAAATCTCAACTATTTCCGACTCATTCATGGATTATACCATCACTGATATGAATGGTCGTATTGTTTTAACCGGAGAGTTTACAAAGGAAATTAATCTGGTGAATACTACAAGTTTGAACCCAGGGGTTTACCTGTTGAAAACGGAAAATAATATCCCATACAGATTTATCAAACACTAAGATGTAAAGTCATAATTCAAAGCCATCCAATCGGGTGGCTTTTCTTTTTACAGAGAAATTTAGATAAAGGTTGATACATTGTTGCATTAACTCAAAAGAAAAAAGTAAGCCTACGGCGAAGTACGTGTTGGATTTCTGACTAACGATTTTTATCCAGTAAATGTGCATCTATTTTCCACTGCCTGTAGGGAGGTTCTAGTTCAGCAACGTTTACGGTTTTCTTATTTGTTCTAATGACCTGTCCGGTATAGATTATCCCATCTCTCTCCCATTCAACTTTGTCCCCTCTGTTGAACGTTCTTATGGCTTCTTTGTATTCGAAATCTTCTTTGATTTTGACATAATCTACGACCATTTCATTGAGCCAGATAAGTTGCTTAATGGACATTTGGTGAAGTATCGGGCGGTATTTATCTTCAAAGGTTCTACGGTCTTTCTGATGATTCATTTCGTATGTACTTATAATTGTTGGGAAATAGCACTGTGAGTTTATCTGTTTTATGATCAGGAATTCTGTTCAGTACATCCGTTAGCCATTTGAGAGGGTCTACTTCATTGATTGTACAAGTACCCAAGAAGGAGTATAACCGGGCAGAACGTTGTGCGGATTTATGAGACCCCGCAAAAAGGTAATTCTTTCTATCGAGCGCCAATGGTCGGATGGTATTTATACGTTGTTGCTCATCCTGAGTACATGGAAAGACGAGTGTTACGGATGAAACGGCCGCGCCTACGCTAACACCATCAAAAATGTTCTTCGGATCTTTTCGAAACAGATCAACGTCCTTACTGCACCCTTTGATTTCCGGTCCCGATTCATTCAGGACAAAATCCCCCAAAGACACTTTGCATTGAGCCATAACAGTGGTTTGATTCCCGGAAAAAATACGAAAAATATGTGTGTGTGCTACTTGATGCGCACTGTAAACATTTCGCGATCTTCGATCTTTCCGATGAGTTCGTCTCCGATTTGTACAGGCCCCACACCAGACGGAGTTCCCGTGTAGATCAAATCTCCCTTTTTGAGGGTCATAAATCCCGATAAATAGGAAATCAAACGATTGATTGAGAACATCATGTCTTTTGTGTTGCCCGACTGTACGATTTTACCATTTTGGAGCAATGAGAAGGACAAATCATCCAGGTTCAGCGTACTTTTATCGATGTATTCTCCGGAAATAGCAGCGCTTCCTTCAAATCCCTTGGCAATTTCCCACGGATGTCCTTTTTCCTTGCATTTCGCCTGAAGGTCGCGAGCTGTAAAATCGATGCCAAGGCCGATTTCATCATAGTATTTGTGTGCAAACTTCTCGGCAATCTTTTTCCCCACGCGATTAATTCGGACGACAATTTCGCATTCGTAGTGAACATCGTTTGAAAAAGAAGGGTAGAAGAGAGGCGTTCCGGGACGCAGAAGAGAAGTATCCGGCTTCATAAAAAACATGGGTGTCTCCGGGATGGGAGAGTTCATTTCTTTAGCGTGATCTGCGTAATTACGACCGATGCAGAAGATTTTCATGAACGATTGAATTTATTCTTCAACGCATCGAGTTTGTCTTCATAGCTTTGATTGTTCTTTGCGTCTGTAGCGTCCTTAATTCGCTGCATTTCATTTCGAAGGCATTGCTTTGTGTACAGCGGAAAGTCTGCATCGAGCATCCAACCGTAGTAACCAGGTTCCGTTTTCATCATGTCTTCGACCGTTTTTCCACGGTGTTTCCCGAAGTTGTATATGACTTGTCCCTTATCATTGTATGCGAGTCGACCCGCGAAATCTACACGGGATACATCTCCGAAGCGCGAAAATTCAGACAAAAAATCGACGTCGCTGTTTAATTCTTCGTAATGACCGATTTGTGCGTCGAGTACTTCCCAGGTTGCTCGTGCATCGCTCAGTGCCGAATGCGCGTTCTCCAATTGTTTTTGACAGTAAAATTTATATGCGGCAACGAGTGTTCGTTGTTCCATCTTGTGGAAAATGTTCTGGACATCAATGTGCTTTCTTCCGGAAAGATTAAACCCGCTCTCAACTCTCAAGAGCTCTTCGGCCAACAGAGGGAGGTCGAATTTGTTTGAATTGTACCCCGCAATGTCTGCGTCTCCAATGAATGACTCGATTTCGTTCACCAAATCCTTTAGGGTAGGGCAGTCGGCTACGTCTTCGTCTGTAATTCCGTGAATGGCTGTGGATTCTTCCGGGATGGGCATTTCGGGGTTTACCCGCTTTTCGTATCGCTCCTCCGTTCCGTCCGGGTGAATTTTCAGAATGGCGATTTCTACAATTCGATCTGTTGTGATGCTTAATCCTGTAGCTTCCAGATCGAAGATGGCTAAAGGGCGATTCAGAGAGATGTTCATACAATGGTGTTCTGTTACAAATATAACGATCGGTGCGAAACAAAAAGCCCCGGTTTTCTCTCGATGAGATACCGGGACTCTTATGATGTGAAATGTTCGTTTATTCCGTCTTCAGACCAACGTACTGATACGGGAAGTATTTCTCTTTGTTTGCAGAATCTTGTATGTAAGGAGGACCCTGCACAACACTGCTTACAATCACGACGTTAACTTTTCCTTTGAATTCGGGGAATTGTTCGAAGTGGGCGACTAAATCGTACTTCATGTTTTCCGCACGGATTTTCGTAAGGTTCTCGTTTGTTTTGTACGTTTTTGTCGGTACATACGATGCAGAAGAGTACACGTTAATTGTTACCGACTCACATTCGTCTCGCAGCTGAGCTTCTACTTTCTTTACAAAATCCTTCAACTCACCTTTCTTGGTGGACAGTTTGTTCTTGTTGTAGGCGAAGTAGTGCATGAATTCCTGTGGTGGGCAATCTGCAATTACGACTGTGTCAAGCTCAAGCGTATCGGGTGGAAGTACAATCTTTCCATTATCGAGAATCAACTCGCGGTAAATTTCCTGATGGTTCGTGTCGCAAAGGGTAGAGAAGCTGTCCTCGCCGGATATTTCACCTGTATTCATGTCGGTGTAATCAAGGCGGTACGTTCGACAAGGATCCAGGGTGGACATGAATACTCCGTCTCGCAGACGAGGGTAGATGAATCGATCTTTGTTTGCATCATCGCAATCGAGGCATACCAATTTCACATTGATTGCAAAATCTTCAGGAATCGGGTTGCCATCAGCCGTTTTAATCAATCCGCGAAGAACAGCTACGTTCTTCACTCCCAGATAATCGTTGCGGATTTCATAAATGTCTTTCTCTCCGTAACCTCCACCTCGGAAGGAAGTCATATAGCCACTGCGCCCATCAATGGTGGTGGTATAGAAAATATCGTCGTTCGTAGAGTTGAACGGATAACCAAGGTTGGTTGCTTCTGCCCAGCTTCCATCCGGCTGAAGTTCCGTCTTCATAATGTCAAATCCACCAATGCTTCGAATACCATTGGTAGCAAAGTACAGCGTCTTGTTATCGATGGCTATAAATGGTGCGTCCTCGTCATATTCACTGTTTACAGTTGAACCAAGATTAACGGGCTTTCCCCATTTTCCGTCCTCACCAACCTCCACAGAGTAGATGTCACGTCCTCCGTATCCGCCTGGACGGTCAGAAACGAAGAAGAACGTCTTCTTGTCGTGCGACATCATCGCGTGTGTTTCCCAATAGCGCGTGTTGATGTTTTTCACATCTAACTGCTGAATATCCTGGAATTTAGCGTGATAAAAGTCTGTATAGAAAATGTCCCCGTTACCTGTAGAATCCTGATAGAGATAAATTTTTCGTTCATCAGAGCTGATTGCAATGGTTGCTTCATTTTGACGTGGTTTACAGAACTCCAGCCGAACAGGTTCCGTCCAGGTTGAGTCAAAATCCATATAACTCACGTAAACATCTTCCGGATATTGATTAATTGCAGGATCACGGAACAACTGTGTTTCGTTGTTTGCCCATGGTCGACGCGATGTAAAGTAAAGGGAAGCTCCGTCAAGCGAGATCACCGGAGAGTATTCTGGGAATTCCGTATTGATTTGCTCGCCCAGGTTGATAATTTTCACCGTAACGGGTGCATTCATTTGTCGTTTGGCCTCCTCACACTGTTGAATCCGGATGTCCGCAACGTGAATCAACTCAGATTTCTTCTTCGATTCGCTCTTGAATCGGTTATAGTAATCAATGGCAAGATCCAATTGCTCGTCCAGGTGGTAACAATATGCCAGCCAGAAGAGCGCATCCGGGGGGGCACTTTTTTCCTTGGCTGAGTAGGCATCAAAATTTGAATCCATGTCGAGAATTGCCGTCAGGAAGTGTTGGATTGCCCCCTTGTAATCGCGGCGAATTTCGAGCATCAGAAACCCCTTACGATAATGGTAGTTTGAACTTTGCGGATTCAATTCCAGCAATCTGTCGGTTAGAATCTCTGCATAAAACAAGTAGCCATCCTGAGTTAACGTGGACGCTTTTGTGACCAGTTCACCCTGATCATCTGACGTGGTCATATCATAGACCTGAGACTCGGTCAGCTGGCCAAAGGTTCCACCTGCGAAGAGTAGTAGGGAAAGCGCCGTTCCTATAAGTTTCGGTTTCA
>JAURNA010000079.1 GCA_030830385.1 Crocinitomicaceae bacterium
CAGGAAAGTGGAACGAAGAGCATTGTGGTGAGAAATCCAATAAACAGCACAATCCTTGCGTTGGAAGACATCGTTTCTATTTTGAAACAATATACAAAATCTCGTTCTTGGAGATTCTGTACCGCTCAAGCATTTCTTCTCCGTAATGTCTGGTTTTGTCGAATTCCGTAACTGTGAATCCCGCTTTACGCAGCCAGTCTGGATAATCACGTCCAAATAGACGAATGTGATCTTTTTGCCAGAAGTGTTTTTCACGCTCTTCCGGAGAGGTTATCGAATGATCTTCATACGTTTCCGCGCGTTCCAAATCCTGCGGAACCTGCATGATCCCCCAACCTCCGGGTTTCATCACACGGTGCAATTCAGTCATGCAACGGATTGGATCGTTTACATGCTCCATTACGTGGTTGCAGAAAATGACATCGAAACGGTTGTCCTCAAGTGGAATATCGTGAAGATCAAAGTGAATGTCCGCAATCGGAGACACGAGATCTCCCGTTAGGTAGTTCAGGTTTTTCTGTGCCTTAAAACCTTTGTGAAAGCACTGCTCCGGAGCAATGTGCAAAACACGTAGGTTTTCTGCTGTGAAAAAGTGGGAATGATCTTTCAGGTACAGCCACATCAAACGATGTCTTTCGAGGGTTAAATCATACGGGCACAATACGTTCTCGCGGTGAGCAACGGATGACCCATACGAGAGAAATTTTCGGAAGGATCGTTCGCAAACCGGACATTCCACTTTGTTTCCCCTGTAAAGCAAGGGGGCTACCTTTTTGAACGGATAACTTAACCGGATCAGCAAGGGTCTGGGAAGTTTGTTCAGTAAGAACTTATACAGCTTTTTCATAGCATAAATCTCAAACAAAGTTAACGCTACATTTTAGATTTGAAAGCCCCGTCAGCAAACATCATTGTATGCGAAAATGTCGTGGGTTTCCGTTTGTGCAATACCCACAATGTTGAATTCGTCCTTAATGACGGCTCCGCGCTCTTCCTGAATTCTTGCTTTGCATCGATAAATGCCATAGCAGCCAGCAGTTACGACTCGGACACACACGTAGCCGCTCCGTTCTTTGGTTTTCGTCACGGTTCACGCTTTCGGTCCTATCCCTGATATATTTCATGGTTTTAACGGTGAATGGTTTCCAGAGATCGTACCTCTTCCCTTCTCCAGGTTCTATGACTCCTCTTGCGTGAATCCTGCAAAAGAAGCGAGTGCCAGAAGAAGAATTGCCGTTAAACGTATCGCATTCACCAACGATCAAGCAATGCGATTTTCACAATTCGCGATCTCCTTGCTATTTTTGTAGGGATGGTGCGTTCGTTAATCTGTCTTGCTCTGTTTTCTTCGTCTGTGGCCTTGTGTCAACAGGACACGCTTCCCTACACCCTATTCAGTAACAACATTGTGCTGTACACCGATCTGGGATTCAATTCTTCCCCGTTCAGCATTAAGGATGATTTCATAGGTGGGCTCGATAAGCTCCAGTTCAAGCACAATTTGAAAGCTACGCAAGGACTCGGGGTAATGTACCAATGGTTTTCACTGCGACTGGGGTTCACGTTACCCGGAACATTGAGAAATTCCGACCGTTGGGGCAAAACGAGGTATTCGGACCTACGATTGAGTTTTAGTGTAAAGCGGATGTATTGTGACGTTGGAATCCGCCATTACCGTGGATATGTTGTAAAAAATGCCTACCCGTGGAATGATACATTGAGTGCCGATCAGCCGCATGAATTCAGGCCCAATACGCGATCGAACAGTGTATCTGTCAACACCTGGTATTTCTTCAACAAAAACTTCCGTATGCCCGTGGTAATTGGAAAGGTTGGACATTACAAAAAAGCCCAGTACTCCGGGTATTTGCGCGGAACGATAAACATATTTGGTGTTGGAAACGACACGATTCCACTTGTTCCCGAATTGTTGATTGATACGACTCAAAACAAATCTTCCGTTCACACAATTACCGCAGTAGACATTGGACTCATCCCCGGTTTTGCCTATGTGAATCGAATCGACAATTGGCAGTTTTCTGTATTGGGAGGATTTGGCGGTGTGATTCAGGCGCGATTTCTTGAATCGAAGAAAGGAACACGGGGATTTCTTGGGTTAGCACCTCGATTCGATGTCCGTTTCAACGCAGGCTACTCACAACCGAAATATTTCGTGATGCTCATAACGGATTTTGATTTCAAATCCATTCGTCAAAATGAACTTGTGTATTTTCAATCGTATTATTCGCTGCGCATTGCCGCAGGAATTCGATGTAACCGGAAGCCGAAGAAGTCTGCTAAGGCAGGAGTTATTGCGAAGCCAGGCGGTTCATGAAATCCGAAACGGAAACATTCCAGGCATTTCGAAGTGCATCCAGGTCTTGGATCAATGGGTCAAAAACGTTCCAGTCCGGGTAATCACGCAAACTTCCAAAATGAACGCGTTTCCACGCACCGGATTGCTCAATCCAGACATTCAAACGATCGAAGAAATGGATCGAAAACGTTTCTCCCAGGTGTTTGACACATCGAACCGAGCTATCAATGGAACAGCCCGATGCTCCGGCCTTAGATTCATCCAAAGCAATTACGACAAACCGGTTGTGGAGTACATCAGCCGCACCAAAAAGTTGATTTCCGTGTGATGCCCACTCAGAAACGAACGCATTGAGCACCTCCTTCATATCGACTGTTTCTTCTTCTGTTAATGGTCGATCGGAGGCATAAAGCCAAATTCTACTCGTATCTGAAAGGTTTGGGAAATGCATGTTAAAGATCTGCTGCCGTTGCGATGAGCTCAGCTACATCGAGTACTTGAATTTCCGCCTCTTTTTCGAAGTTTTTCACCCCGTCGGTCATCATGGTGTTGCAGAACGGACAACCGGTTGCGATTACGTCGGGTTTCACTTCCAATGCATCTTCTGTGCGCTCCACATTCACTTCTTTGTTGCCTTTCTCGGCTTCCTTGAACATTTGAGCTCCTCCGGCTCCGCAGCAAAGACCTTTTGACTTGCACCGCTTCATTTCAACGAGTTCACTGTCCAGTTTTTGGATCAATGTTCGTGGTGCTTCGTATACATCATTCGCACGTCCGAGGTAACACGGATCATGAAACGTAATTCGCTTTCCTTTGTATGTCCCTCCTTCTTTCAGGACCAACTTTCCTTGGTTGATCAACTCCTGAATGAGTTGTGTGTGGTGAACAACCTCGTAATTACCCCCCAGTTCAGGGTATTCGTTTTTCAGTGTGTTGAAGCAATGCGGACAGGCGGTTACAATTTGTTTTACTTCGTAGCCATTCAGCACCTGGATATTCATCATTGCCTGCATTTGAAACGTAAACTCATTTCCAGCGCGCTTTGCGGGATCTCCCGTGCAATTTTCTTCGGTTCCCAACACAGCGAAATTCACCTTGCATTCGTTGAGAATCTTCACAACGGCTTTCGTGATCTTCTTGGCTCTGTCATCAAAGCTGCCCGAGCATCCAACCCAGAACAGAAGGTCCGGTGTTTCTCCTTTGGCCATCATTTCGGCCATTGTTGGTACGTGCAGACTCATTACTCCTCGAATACTTGAATGTTCACTTTCTTTTCAACCAGATCGGTAAATTTCCCATCGTAGCGCGTGGCACGAACGATGTGATTGTCTACCCAATGATAATTTCCGCCACGTGGCTTATTCATCAGCAGACCGTGGTATTTGAATCCGTGCCGATTCAACCATTCTTCTGTTACCGCTTTGTGTTCTTCTACACGGGAGGTGAAAAAGGTGATGATATGCCCTTCATCGTACCATGAATTCAATGTAGCCAGTGCATCCTGGAACGGCAAACAAGTTGCCATACGCTCCGGCTCTTCGTTCGGAACGTCTTCTGTGATCGTCCCGTCAATATCAATCAAATAATTCTTGATGTGACCTGGCAATACAGGAGAAACTGTCTCTCCGTTTACTTCCTTTCCAATTAATCCGTCTCCCATTACGCTTCGTTTTTCCAATTCAATCGATCCGCCGGGCTGAATTGCCATGGCGCACCGTTATTTTCAATATTTGTTAGCATTCCTGTCAATTCACTTGGGACTTTCGACTCTTCCATAACCAGGTAGCGTCTTAAATCCACAATAATTGATAAAGGATCGATGTTTACCGGGCATTCCTGC
>JAURNA010000080.1 GCA_030830385.1 Crocinitomicaceae bacterium
GGTGATCTGGTCCTCGAAGAAAAGGGAATTTACTCGATTGAGAAATTCATCGTTGCACGCCGACTCATGTATTGGCAGGTATATTTGCACAAGACAGTTGTCGCTGCGGAATACATGTTGATTTACACCTTGCGTCGTGCCAAGCAACTCGCTCAGTCTGGAAAAGATGTTTTCGGTAGCCCGGCCCTGCTCTTCTTTCTCCAAAACGACATGGGTTCCAAAGAATTCAAAAATCACCCGGAAACTCTGGATCGTTTTGCTTTGCTCGACGACTACGATATACTGGGAGCGATAAAAGTGTGGCAATACCATGACGACAAAATTCTTTCCGAATTATCGAGAAGAATTGTCAATCGTGAATTGTTCAAAATTGAAGTATCGGATTCACCTTTTAGCGAAAGGCAAATCAATGAAATCATACAGAAAGTAGCCGTCAAACTCGAGATATCCGAAGAAGACGCCCGCTTTTTCGTTTATACCGAACGTTTAACCAATAATGCATACAACGACGAACGTGAGAACATCAACCTGCTTCGAAAGGATGGAACCATAATCGATGTTTCGAAGGCTTCTGATAACCTGAACATTTCTGCACTGTCCAGCCCGGTTGAAAAGTACTTCCTCTCCTATCCCACATTCAAAGGAATTCGTCCCCGGCAACTCTCAATGATTCAGGATCTCCATTAATTTAGAGAGAACCCGCTATTGCTTACTCAACTTCCCGGCTTTCCAATCCTGGATGAGCTTGGCCCAGGCATAGGGGTTCAACAGGTTGTTGGATGGAAGCTGATTCTGGGTGTACAGCTGCGTCTGATACTGGTTCATTGCAATTGCTCCGGCGAGTCCGGGATCACTATCCAATCGTGCCGCAGCAAACGCTAACGCCTCTCCGGAGAGCTGACGTTGTGCACGTCTTAACGCATCGTCATAAGGACGCATTTCTACAAACGCCCGCGCAAATTCTTCCCGAGAAGGCCACGGGTAAACGGTCACCTCAGGTAAATTGAGTGTATCGCGCTCCATAATGTGAACCATCGAGTAATGGTTTTCCTTCAGTGTATCCGGAACGATAAACGACGAGGTCTGATAGCCGATAAAAGAGAAAAACACTGTATCCCCGGGGTAAACCACCATGGAAAAATAACCGAAGTAATCAGAAATCACTCCACGACGAATCGTTTTGTCAAATACGGTCGTGTACGGAACTGCGTCGAGTGTAGATTCGGAAACAACCACGCCCGAAAGCTGAATCAATGCAGTATCGGAAGCGAGAATCAGGGAATCACGTTCCCTTGTCTCCAAACCATTGCGGTCAAAAATCGTTCCCCTCACCTTAGTCGTGTCCTGTGCTAACGACGTTCCGGCCAATAACAAAAACGAGCTCAGTACTACTAAAACAGGGCTTTTCATATCTCTACACTACAAGATTAGGGATTATAATGCTGCGATCAAAACGATTTTGATTTCTTTAACATAAAGCTTATTGGTTGTACGGACCTCTTCTGCTAAATTTATGTTAACTTCGCAGGAATTTATTTGGTAAATAAGTTCGTATGTCCTTTTCAAATCTTGATGAAATTAAAGAGGGTCTCACTTACGATGACGTCCTTCTCGTTCCTGCATATTCTGAGGTACTTCCGAAGGATGTAATCCTGCAAAGCAAACTCACAAAAAACATCTCGGTACATACGCCGATTGTCTCCGCTGCCATGGACACTGTTACAGAGGCCAATCTTGCCATTGCCATTGCACAACAAGGCGGAATCGGTGTGGTTCACAAAAACATGAGTATCGAAGCACAGGCACTTCAGGTACGCAAGGTGAAGCGTTCGGAAAGTGGAATGATTCTCGATCCCGTGACGTTATCAGAGGATGCAATTGTGAAAGACGCGCTGCAATTGATGCACGAGAACAAAATCGGAGGAATTCCAGTTGTGGATGAGAATCGGTCACTCAAGGGAATCGTTACGAACCGTGACTTACGCTTTGAAAAAAATCAAAGTCGCCCGATTCGGGAAGTAATGACGAGCGAGAACATCATTACAACGACAGAAAACACAGATCTTTCCACTGCAGAAGACATTCTTCAGCAAAACAAGATTGAAAAGCTTCCGGTTGTTGACGCAAACAATCGCTTGATTGGACTGATCACTTTCCGTGACATTATAAAGGTAAGGGAGCATCCCCTTTCGTGCAAAGACACTTACGGACGTTTGCGCGTTGCCGCTGCCGTGGGTGTTACACAGGATACGCTGGAGCGTACCATTGCACTCGTTGAAGCCGGAGTAGATGCCATTGTGATCGACACAGCGCACGGGCATACGAGAGGAGTTGTTGAAAAACTGAAACAAGTAAAAGAAGCGTTTCCGGAATTGGAAGTGATCGTTGGAAACATTGCAACGGCCGAAGCGGCAAAATACCTTGCAGATGCAGGCGCTGATGCTGTTAAAGTGGGAATCGGTCCCGGATCAATCTGTACCACGCGCGTTATTGCGGGTGTGGGAGTCCCTCAACTCTCTGCCGTAAATGAGATTGCGAAGGCATTGGCCGGAACGGGCGTACCGGTAATTGCGGATGGTGGAATTCGATACACAGGCGATATCGTGAAGGCTCTGGCTGCCGGAGCAGATACGGTAATGCTTGGCTCCATTTTCGCAGGTGTGGAAGAATCACCAGGCGAAACGGTAATCTATCAAGGAAGAAAATTCAAGACGTACCGTGGAATGGGATCGTTGGAAGCCATGCAAAAAGGGTCCAAAGATCGTTACTTCCAGGATGCGGAAGACGACGTAAAAAAATTGGTTCCGGAAGGAATCTCAGGCCGCGTACCCTTCAAAGGAAAACTCGAAGAAGTCATGTACCAGGTTGTTGGAGGACTTCGTTCCGGAATGGGATATTGTGGAGCACCCAATATCGAATCGCTCAAAGGCTCCAAATTTGTACGCATTACAGCAGCCGGGATGAAAGAAAGCCATCCACACGATGTAACCATCACCCGTGAAGCACCCAATTACAGCTTCAAATAATTCGCAACTATAGAATTGAAATCATACATTTACCCCTATTTTAAACCCGACTTTACATGAAGAAGTTCTTTGTTTTGACCCTTTCGCTCTTCCTTGGAACAGCTGCGTTCGCTCAGGATCCTGTCATTATGACCATTGATGGCCATCCCATCACCAAGTCAGAGTTCCTTCAGATTTACCTTAAAAACAACGACAATCCAACCTACGATAAAGCATCACTCGATGATTACATGGAATTGTTCCGTAAGTTCAAACTGAAAGTAGCCGAAGCAGAAGATCTTGGATACGACACAGTTCCGAAACTGGTTCGCGAACTCACAGGATACAGAAAACAACTGGCCCGTCCTTATTTGATCGATTCTGCACGAAATGAAGCCCTGGTATTGGAAGCTTACGATCGCATGAAGGAGGAAGTACATGCATCACACATTCTGGTTCGATTAGACGAGAATGCAACGCCAGCAGATACATTGGCTGCCTACAATCGCTTGATGGGGCTTCGTGAGCGCATCGTAGGTGGACAAAAATTCGCGCTTGTTGCAAGCGGAAAGAACGGTTCCGAGGATCCTTCGGTTAAAAACAACGGCGGTGACCTTGGTTTCTTTACAGCCTTCCAAATGGTGTACCCATTTGAGGAAACGGCATACAACACTCCGGTTGGTGAAGTATCCATGCCCTTCCGAACGCGTTTCGGATACCACATTCTTCAAGTTCACGAACGCAGACCAGCACGCGGAACGATAGAAGCAGCACACATTTTCATCTCCATCGGAAAAAAGACGGGAGAAGAAGCTGTAAAAACAGCAGAAGACCGAATCAATGAGATTCATGAAATGTTGAAAGAAGGAGCGGATTTTGAAGAACTCGTTGCAAAACATTCAGACGATCCGTCATCCAACCAAAAAGGAGGAAAACTCCCACTCTTTGGAACGAACACTACCACGCGAATGGTACCGGAATTCAGCCGTGCTGCATTTGCATTGGAAAACGACGGAGACATCAGCGAACCGATTCGCACGCAATATGGATTCCACATTATCAAGCGTCTGTCCTGGAAAGGGCTTGCTCCCTACGCGGAGTTGAAGAAAGAGCTTCAGAACCGGGTGTCTCGCGACGAGCGGTCAGTTTCAACCCAAATTTCTTTTGTTGCCAAACTGAAAGAAGACTACAACTTCAAAGCGAAAGGAAAAGGTACGAGAAAGTGGTTCTACAAAAACATCGACTCTACGTACTACGTTGGAAATTTCAAGGCGAGTGCATTGTCAAAAAATAAACCCATGTTCATCCTGGACGGGAAAAAGTTCGGTCAAAAAGCATTTGCAGAGTACCTAGAGGAATCTTTCCGTGTAAAGAAAGAATCGACAATCGAAAGCCTGGTGAACAACCAATTTGACAAGTGGGTGCAACAAGCCATTCTTGATTACGAAGAAACTAAGCTTCCTGAGAAATTCCCTGCGTACAAGGCGCTGATTACTGAGTACCACGATGGAATTTTACTCTACGAAGTAATGTCCGATAACGTTTGGAACAAGGCAATGCGTGACACTTCAGGATTGCGAGCGTACCACGAAAATCACAAAAATGATTACCAGTGGGGAGAACGTATCGATGCAGACATTTTCGAATGTATCTCGCGTGAATTGGCAGATTCAACAGCAAAATTGCTCACGATTGATACACTAACATCAACTACCATTGTCCGAATGATCAACGAATCGTCTGCATTGAACTTGAAACCACGCTTCGGTAAATTCGAAATCTCCCGGATGCCGTACCTCAATGAAAGCGGTGTCACGTTCACAGAAGGAATGAATCCAATCTACGAGTACAACGGTAAATTCTACCTCGTGAATGTTCGTAATATTCTGAATCCGGAATTGAAACAATTTGATGAAGCAAAAGGAGCCGTTACCTCTGATTATCAAAACTATTTGGAGGCTAGATGGTTGGCAAAAATCGCGAACAAACACGAAATTAAGATCAACTCCGAAGTTCTCTATTCCCTTGGTGAATAACAGAAAGAATACGAATAAGCGGGCTGTATCCATTTTGCGGTACGGCCTGTTTTGTTTGGCTACCATCTTAATTTCTTCCTGTGACAGCAAAAATAGGGTCGTTGCATCGGTGGATGACCACGAATTGACGCAGCTGGAAGCCGAAGTTTTGATGGAACATAAAGGATACGACCCCACCAGCAAGAAAGATATGAAAGTGTTTCTTCAAGAATGGTGCGATCATGAAATGTACCTCGCTGAACTGGAAGACACCGACCCCGAGAAAGCACAACTGGTTGAATTGCGATCCCGATTCTTCTCAGGAGACCTGGCGCGTTATTATGTGGAGGAAAATCGTCTGAAAGGAAAACTGGATACAACGGTTACAAATGCACAAATCGAAGCATACTATGAAACCCACAAACAAGCCTTCGAATTAAGCGACTACCTCGTGCGGGCCCTTTACCTCAAAATACCGAATGGTGTGAATTTCAAAGAGGAAAATATTCACCAGACTTTCCTGTTAAAAAATGATAAGGATCTTGCTGAAATTAATTCTTATGCTAAACTTTATGCCGAGAATTACTATTTCAGTGATTCTAACTGGGTTTTGTTTAATGAACTCGCGAAGGATATTCCGGCATCAAAATACAACGTCGATAATATCATTCTTAACAGAAGTAAAACGTATTTCTCAGACGATGAATACACGTATTTCCTGAATATCATTGATTTCTCTCTGAAGGACGAGGCACCTCCACTTGAGTTTCTGCGAAACCAAATCAAAGAAATCATCGTAATGGACCGCCTTCAGGAACTCAAAGAAAAGAACGAGACGAAAATGATTCAGGATATAAAAGACAAACATGAAATTACTATACATAACTAGCCTTTTTGTACTGCTCGGATCCAGCGGTGCATTCGGACAAAAAGTAATCGATCAGGTAGCTGCGCAAGTGGGCGAAAATGCGATTCTCCTATCAGACATTCAGGCGCAAAAAATTCAGGCGGCTCAAGCTGGAATGACGTTGACTCCAGAGTTAGATTGCAACATTCTCGAAGAGTTGCTCTATCAATCCTTGTTGATCAATCAGGCTAAACTCGACAGTCTTTCCGTCACTCCTCAACAAGTGGATGCAGAGATGGAAAGTCGAATTCGTGTAATTGAAGACCAAATTGGTGGACGTGATAAAATGGAGGCATTCTATGGACAAACCATCGGTCAAATCAAGGACAAATTCCGCTCAGTTATCTACGATCAGTTACTGGCACAGGAAATGGAACGCACCATCACTGCGGATGTTCAAGTGACACCTCGAGAAGTCGAAACCTTCTACCGCGGAATTCCGGTGGACAGTCTTCCTTTGATCAACATGCAGATGAGTTTCCAGCAAATTGTGTTGTATCCGGAGATTACATTTGAAGACAGGAAACGAGCGTTTAACTTTCTTGAGGGGATCCGCAAGGACATCGTAAACAACGGGAAATCATTTGCTACCCAGGCAAGAATTCACTCCATGGACCCGGGAAGTAAGGGCGACGGAGGAACGGTCAGTGCTTCGAAAGGAATGATGGTAAAACCATTCGAGTCTACAGTATTCTCACTGAGTCCGGGGCAAGTATCCGATGTCTTCGAAACCGAATACGGATACCATATCGTAATGCTTGAAGATCGAAAAGGCGATGATTACACGTGCCGCCATATTTTGATCACACCTGAATTTGCATCCAATTCGATTGAAGAAGCGGCCTATCGCATGGACAGTTGCTATCAACGGTTGAAAGCGAACGAAATCACGTGGGAAGAAGCCGTTTTGGAATATTCGAACGACGAGGCGACCAGGATGAACAAAGGAATCATCACGAATCCAATGACGGGTGAACAATTGTGGGATTCGAAAGATTTGAATGAAATTGATCAGCAAATTTACCTGCTTACCAACACGATGGAGCCCGGAGACATTTCTCAACCGAACCTGTACACGAACATGTTTGAGCGCAAGCAAGGAATACGAATCGCACGCATGATGTCGAAACGGGATCCACACCGTGCCAATCTAACGGATGACTACTCGTTGATTCAACGGGCAGCGGAAGGAGAAAAGAAACAGAAGATAATCGATAAATGGATTCTCTCGAAGATTGGATCTACGTATATCCGCATCAATTCGCCGTACGACGAATGTTCGTTCCGAAATCCGTGGATAAAAAAACAGAACTATTAAATTTACCACAAAACCAAACTATGTCAGACAAGGCAGCCATCGACCAACTGGTCGTTCACTACAAAGAGCTCAAAAACGAAATTCACAAGGTAATTGTTGGTCAGGACGAAGTCGTAGATCAAGCATTGATATCCATTTTCTCTCGCGGGCACTGCCTTTTGGTAGGTGTTCCGGGACTTGCCAAAACCTTGTTGGTAAATACCATTTCGGATTGTTTGGGATTGCGTTTCAACCGAATTCAGTTTACACCGGACCTGATGCCGTCTGACATCATTGGATCGGAAATTCTCGATGAGCGCCGTGCCATTAAATTAGACAAAGGACCGTTGTTTTCGAACATCATCCTGGCGGATGAGATCAACCGAACACCACCAAAAACGCAGTCTGCATTGCTTGAGGCCATGCAAGAACGTTCTGTTACAGCTGCGGGAACGCGTTATGAATTGCCAGCACCTTTTTTCGTGTTAGCGACGCAAAACCCGATTGAGCAGGAAGGCACCTATCCCCTGCCCGAAGCCCAGCTGGACCGGTTCATGTTCAACATTTGGGTCGATTACCCAAGCTTCACCGAAGAATTGGCCATTGTAAAATCGACGACTTCTGACCAAACCGTTGCATTGAAGACCATCATCACCGGTGAAGAAATCATGAAGTACCAGGAGGTGATCCGTCGCATCCCTGTAGCAGACAACGTACTTGAATACGCCGTAAGATTGGTAGCAAAAACACGTGTCAATGATCCTTCTGCACCAAAAATCACCAAGGACTTTGTAACCTGGGGAGCAGGACCGCGTGCTTCTCAGTACCTCATAGTAGGGGCGAAATGCCATGCAGCTTTGAACGGAAAATACTCCCCCGATATCGAAGACGTACAAGCCGTAGCTGAGCCGATTCTCCGCCACCGTTTGGTGCGCAACTACCGCGCCGAAGCCGAAGGGTACTCTATGGAGAAAATTGTCCGGGAGTTGTTGTAATCTGTTTTGTTGCCGCTCCGGTAAACTGACAATCGGATCATTTCTCCGCGTGTAGCTGGGTCAGGCACGAATCGGGCAGCTATACAACCCTTGTGCAAAGCCAACATTGATGCTGACAAATCATAACCACGCGATCCGACAGACACCCGTGATACAGAATGCATGACCTGTTTTGTATTGAAGTGAAGGATGAACATGAGGTCAGGTATGGACATAAAAAAACCCACACGGCTAGGTTAATTGAAGCCTCAATTAACACGTTTAGGGTTGCCGGTGTGGTCTGAGTTCCGCTGTTTGGTTTCCCTCAAATATCCGAAGATACCTGCGGCCTTTCATCTAAAAACACCTGAGACGCTCCTTAATGGATTTTCCTAAGCTTCAAAATCGTCCGTATGGGTCCTCTCACGAGTAAACAATCTATTCCCGGCTTTCCGGGCGTTGTTGTGATACTAAAGTACGCATTATTCGCTTTCGATCGTTGAAAGAATATCCACAATTTATATGATTCTCATCAGTATGATTGTGCATAAATCGTGATATTTCATTCAAAATCACGTCAATCGGGGGAGAATTATAACCGATCGTTTTTGAGACGTTATAATTGACGCACTTATACGATTCACCTCATTGCTGATTACCGGTGCAATTGGATCCGGATGTACAAACTCCGGGCCTTCTCAATGTAAAAATATTGCAGCACAAAACTACTTTCCTGCGGGAGTCCGGCGGTCTCAGTTGGATTTCGGAACATGTGCCGATGGGAACAACGAGAGCAATGGTGATCGTTCCCCGGCCCGTTCCCTCCTGCTCTACTGTTTTTCTTCGATCGAAGCTGTTTTCTTCGAAAGTGTTTGCAGTTTTGTTTCCAAAATGGTGATCTGCTTGTCTTTCTTGCGTGATCTGCGCATACCGAACAGCGTTGCCCATCCAAATCCACCAGCGATACTGAGCACGATGAGAATGGTTTTGGGTAGGCTCACTTTCCCGAATAACAAATGAACTTCGGTCTGTTTCCAATTAAGAATCGCAAATAAAATTACCATCAATCCAATGGTGGCGCTGAAGACAAACTTAACTTTCTGAAATGTCGTCAGGCTTTTCCAAAAATCCTTCATGTTCTTGCGTTGTAGGTGTCGTTTTTGTAGATTGAATATGCACATCTCGCTGCGGATATGGAATTTTGATTCCATATTTTCGCAGATTTTTCAGTACTCTTCTTCGAAGGTCTGATTTCACATTTTCAATCTGGAAGGTCTCTTTCGACCAAAAATTCATTTCAAAATCAAGCGA
>JAURNA010000081.1 GCA_030830385.1 Crocinitomicaceae bacterium
TCGGTGGAGATTCTTAGACAGGGATACGTTGTTTGTGAGCACAGAACAGCCTATGTTAACCAGATCGCTCCGGAGCAGATGTAGCCTGTGTTTACTATGAGGAAAACGACCTTGAGCGAATCAACGGTGGCACCGGAAACAACCAAAAACCGCAAGATTCAATTGAATCTTGCGAAAAATGATCATTTGTAAACCAAAAATGTAAGCATCACCTTTCACTGAGAGTAGAAACAATTCCCGTTTCGCCACAACCGCTTTTCTTGCAGTGACGGAATGGTGTGTGTCCGGCTAAAAAAGACGAAACATCCGTTGGTTAATCAGGAAAAATAAGGGAAATTTGATGCTTACTGGTTTATTTGTGCACTGCAATCGAACATTTTTGAAGGGATCACGAAGAATTGGCAGGAAAACAACCCAGAGAAAGACAACGAGACAAATCCCAATACGTCCTCTTCTTTTTCCGTTTTGCTTACCTACTGTATATAGACCGTTTCTTCTGAAGTCGTTTCTTCTTCAATTTTTATGATACCTGAACCGGACATTCCATCTTTTTTCACTTTGATGTCCAAAACGGCAACACCTGCCTGTCCAAGTTGATAAACGTCGTCGTAGTTAAATAACGCTTCACCTGCTGAATTTGTAAAAGCTGTATCGTAAAGAACAGCAACACTTGATGACGGGTTCGTAGGTTGCGGGTACAGAATTACTTGCGCTCCGGAAACGGCTTGATTAGCCAGGTCTCTCACATGAATGATTGCGATCGTTTCACCTTTCTTACGACATCCTTCCATTGCAAATATGCTAAGAAATGCAAGTGCTGACAGGATTAAAATTCGATTTGTTTTCATGACCGTCTTCTAAATTAGTTGGAAAGAAATATGGTTTCAACCGCCGTAGTGTGTGCGCGGCTCCGAATGTATCCCAGTTCATCTATTGAATCCGTTTTCACTACAATATCAAAATACGCCACAGGGTTATCTTCTCCCGCCTCGTCATAATATGACTTGAGGTTGAAAAGGGCGAATCCGGACTCATTGGTAATTACGGTATCTACATACTCATTTGTTGGAGGATTGGAATTCAAATCACCAATGATTATCACTCTGGTATCGGTGATTTCATCACCGGATGCCGACCGAACAAATATTTTGATAGCAGAAGGATCATTGTTCTTACACGAGTACAAAATTGAAGCCAAAAATAGTGTCAATAGTACTGTTGTCTTTATTCCTTTACCCATAGATCGTTAATTTCCAAGATTCCAAATATAAACGAAAATCCGAAGCTTTAAAAATAACTTTGTGTCCGAATGCTTACCTTCGTAAACGCGGAGGAGACACTTGGTTATAGTAACAATTGAATGAACCAAAATGTTACACCGGTATTAAAAAAAGAATTTTTACGTACGAAGAGCAGCGGAAAAAACACATGGAAATAGCGGATAGAATAGTGGAAGTGAAGCGTGAGATGGATAATTTTCCGATCGAAAATGCCTCACAACTGGAAGCATTCAGAATTCATTTCTTGGGATCCAAAGGCACTGTCAAAGGGCTTTTCGCCTTACTAAAGAACGTTCCTGTCGAACAAAAACGCGAAGTGGGGCAGCAACTCAACGCACTCCGAATGGAAGCACAAGCGATTTTGGATGCCCGCAAGTCTGAGCTTGATGAAAAAACTGCCGAAAACAACAAATTGGATGTTTCGCGTCCGGGAGAATATACTCCGGTTGGAGCACGTCACCCCCTTTCTGTTGTGCGGAGTGAAATCATCGAAATTTTTAAGCGAATAGGATTCTCTGTGTCTGAAGGACCTGAAATTGAAGACGATTGGCACAACTTCTCAGCGCTCAACTTTCCCCCTGAGCACCCTGCTCGAGATATGCAGGACACATTCTTCGTAGAAAAAGGAGAACGGGAAATGGCACTTCGAACACATACATCATCGGTCCAGGTGCGCGTAATGGAAAACGAAACCCCTCCCATTCGAACGATTTCTCCGGGTCGGGTGTACCGAAATGAAGCCATTTCAGCACGAGCACATTGCTTTTTTCATCAAGTGGAAGGTCTGTACATTGACAAGGACGTTTCCTTTGCCGATTTGAAACAAACCTTGCTGTACTTTGCGCAGGAAATCTTTGGAGAGCAGGCACAAATTCGATTGCGTCCGTCTTATTTCCCATTTACCGAGCCGAGTGCAGAAGTAGACGTTTCCTGTTCAATCTGTTCGGGAAAAGGATGCAATGTGTGCAAATACACAGGTTGGTTGGAAATTTTGGGATGCGGAATGGTAGACCCAAATGTACTCGAAGCAAGCAACATCGACAGCAAAACATACTCCGGGTTCGCGTTTGGGATGGGAATTGAGCGAATTGCACAGTTGAAATATCGGGTGAATGACCTTAGGTTGTACTCGGAAAACGATGTGCGCTTCCTCAAGCAATTCACCCCGGAAATGTAAGATATGGGTTGGTTCACACGAAACACACAACAAACACTTCCCTGGAAGCAACTGACTTCGGAGGAAGAAATGGATCATGCAATTGCACAATCCCATGAAAAGCCAGTCGTTTTCTTCAAGCACAGCACGCGGTGCAGTATCTCTTCCATGGCGTTGAACGGGTTCGAATCAGGATGGGATCATCACGAAAATGCAGCACTGTATTTTCTGGACCTGCTTCAGTACCCATCGGTATCCGGTCAAATGGCCGAAAAACTGAATGTTCGACACGAATCACCTCAAGTGATTGTTCTGAAAAACGGCAAGGTAGTACACCACTCATCGCACAATGGAATTCAAGCCGGAACCGTTAAAAAAGCAGTGCAAAAAGGATGAAAAGGAAACTAATCGTTGCTCTGATTGTTCTCGCTGGCGGGGCACTGTTGATTGTACCACTTATTCAATCGAACCCTCCGGCAGACAAAGAATCACCCATTTCATTTGACACACCGGGATCGGGCAATATAATGACCGCCGTCGACCGTCAAATTGATGTAAAAATCAACGTGGATTCAAAAGATTCCAGGGTGGTTGAAATGACGTTTTCTTCGGGAGACAATGTACTCGGTAGCTGGAAAAATCCGAAAAAATCGGTTGTTGCAACCCTCATTGCGGAAAATCTCGGAATGGGAGATCACCAACTGGTATGCCGTGCAACAGACAGTGATGGCGATGAATTTACCGAACGCATCATCCTTCGTGTAGTTTCCGATATTACACCCGATCAATACGGGGCACGCATTCTAACACCGTTCCCGCACACCACCACGAGCTTTACTCAGGGACTCGAATTCTATCAGGGAAGATTATTCGAAGGAACAGGAGACCCAAACAATGCTGGAAAAACGTGGGTAGGTGAGGTAGACCTCGCCACAGGTACACGAAAGGAAAATTTCGTAGGTCTCAGTCAACCGTATTTCGGGGAAGGCATTACCATTCTCAACGACAAGCTCTATCAAATCACCTGGACAAACGGGAAGTGCTTCGTGTACGATGTGAATAAATTGGGCCCGGGATCACCGGTAATTCTGAAGGAATTCGGTTACGTTGGTCAGGGATGGGGGCTGTGTAACGACGGCACATACCTGATCATGTCAAACGGTTCCGGGCGTCTGTATTTCCGTGATCCTGAAAACTTTGCAGTCATCCGAACACTGGACGTTTTCTCAAACCGGGGTCCCGTCCTGAACCTGAACGAATTGGAGTACATCGACGGATTGATCTACGCAAACATTTGGCAGCAGAATGCCCTCGTGATGATCGATCCTGCAACGGGTAAAGTCGTGGGCCAGATCGATGCCACAGAAGTAGTGGCACAGGGAAGAGGCATCGCCGGAGACGTGCTAAATGGAATTGCGCACAATCGGGAAACAGGCCAGACGTACATGACAGGAAAGTACTACAACAAACTGTTCGAAGTGGAATTTGTAAAACGCTAAGGCTCGAAAGTGGTAAATGGATCGAATCGATTCAGGGTACTCACCTCATTCACCGCCTGATTTTCAACCCGTAGTATTCTTCCGGGATACTTTTCAACCATATTCATGTCATGAGTAGCCATGAGAACTGCTGCCTGCTGTTCTTTCGCCACAGCAATCAATAACTGCATGATGTCCTCTGACGTTTGAGGGTCAAGGTTCCCTGTGGGTTCATCGGCGAGAATCAATTTTGGCTTATTGATCAACGACCGTGCAATGGAAACGCGCTGTTGCTCACCTCCCGACAACGCAAACGGCATTGCGTTTAACTTGTCTTTCAACCCTACCAGAGAAAGCACTTCCTCAGCGCGGTTTTGCATCAGACGCTTGTTTTTCCAGCCGGAGGCACCCATCACGAAGAGAAGATTTTTGAGAACCGATCGATCCGTCAACAACTGAAAATCCTGGAACACAATTCCCAGCGCACGGCGAA
>JAURNA010000082.1 GCA_030830385.1 Crocinitomicaceae bacterium
CAGGAAAGGCGGATGTAATCATTCCTCATCCTCTGATCGGTCCAACATACGTTGATCAATTTGCTTGGATGGATTCACGCCCAAATCTTTCAAACGCTCAGTTTTTCGCACCAGATTGTCTTTCCCTTCAGACAGCTTTTTCATGGATTCCTGATAGGTCTTCTCTACCGTGCCTAATTGGTTCCCAAGGCGGATCAGATCGTCGGAGAAACCAGCAAATTTATCGTAGAGAGCGGCTGCCTGACGCGCAATTTCAATCGCATTTTTGTTCTGCAAATCCTGCTTCCAGATGTAGGAAATGGTACGAAGAGTTGCCAATAGCGTAGAGGTTGAGACCAGCACAATGTTTCTGTCCAGTGCTTTTTCAAACAAGGCCATGTCGTGCTTCAATGCAAGCGTAAGGGCAGGTTCATTCGCAACAAACATCATCACGTAGTCCGGGCTTTGAATCCCATGAAGTTTTGGGTAGTCCTTGTCGCCCAGGAGTTTAATGTGACCGTGAATACTATCCAGATGTTGCTTCAGATAGGTCGTTTGACTTTCTTCCGTATCGGCATCAAAAAAGTTGCTGTAGGCGGTAAGTGAAACTTTCGAATCAAGTATGAGGTGTTTTCCATCCGGTAGGTTGATGATGTAATCAAGCCGCTGGTTAGATCCGTCTTCCGATTTCAGATTGGTTTCCTTTGAATAGTGAACGTTCTTTTGAAGTCCTGCTTTTTCGAGGATGGATTCCAGATGAAATTCGCCCCAGTTTCCCTGCGTTTTCGAGTCTCCGCGAAGGGCTTGCGTCAAACTACGCGTTTCCTGGGTGATTTCCTGATTCAGTTCGCGCAGCATTCTCAGTTGCTCACGCATAGCCGATGAACGCTCATTGTTGTCTTTGTTGCTTTCTTCTACCTTTTTTTGGAAATCAGCAATTTTCTCTTTTAGTGGAGATAAAATCTCGTCCAGATTTTTCTTGTTTTGATCGGTGAATTTTGCTGATTTTTCCTCCAGAATTTTGTTGGCAACAAGCTGAAAATCCTTGGTGAATTTCTCCTGCAACTCTGACAATTCTTTCTTTTGTTCTTCCAGTTTCGCTTGTAATGCCTCGTGTCGGGTCCGCCACTCGGTAGATGCTTTTTGCTCACGTTGAAGGGATTCACGTACTTCTTTGAGCTGAATGTCGAGGGTTTGATTTTCTTCTTTTGACGCTTTCAACGATGCGGTAAGCGAACTGTTTTCACTGTGCAAATCAACGTGATCCGATCTCAATTCACCGGACGGCTTGGACTGTAGTTTAGCTACGAGAAACCCAATTGTGGCCCCCGCTGCTAAACCGATCAAAAGCAAGAGATAATCCATTAATTAAAAGTACGCAATATATCCAAAATGGACCTTGCCGTTGCTGAATTGAATCGTGTTGTCGAATTGTTTTCCGAGGGCGTAAGAAATGGAGAAAACACCCAGATTGGTACTGAAGGAAAACCCGACTCCGAAGCCAAAGGGCTCATCCTGATAATAGTTTGAAGCAGCGTTTTCGTACAAGGTCTGATCGAAAAAAGCGAAGATATGCGAGTTTCGATCGAGCAGGAATCGATACTCGAAAACAAACATGGCCACCGTCGTGGCGGTTAGCTCATCTTCATTGAATCCGCGTTGCGAGCCCAATCCGCCAAAACGAGTTAACTCATTTTCGAAGATTTCCGGGGCGTTGTAAAAGTTGAAATCCCCTGCAACACGAAATATGTGCCTGCGATAGATCGGGATGTACTTTTCGAGCAGTACCTGCCCTCTGAAAACCTGATCCGTGATGAGTTGAGACGAATCATTTTCCCGGGATTTGCGAATTCCGGCACTTCCCGTGACGAAAATGGTATACCCTTTGCTGGGATTGGGCAGGTAGTCCAGTTGTTGGCGCTGCAGGGACAAGCCGTAATTGTTCGATTCTGTGCTGCTCAATGAGGAGAAAGAAGGATTGTTGGCCCCACCCGAGAGAACATTCGATGAAATTCGGTTGTAAAATGCCGTTAAGTAGCTTCCCTGCGAAAAACTGTATTGAACCCCTGCAGATAAATTGAGTTCCAGAAAGGACGTGTCCCGCTTGTATAAATTGAAGGTGCTATTGATACCAAAAGGACTTTTAAAGAGAAACGGATAGTTCAATTTGCTCTTGAGCGATTGCGTTTGATCTCGAATACTTTGCCAGCGAATTGCCAACAGTTCTCCGCGCTTGAGAACATTCAGCAGTTTGAGGTTTACATCTCCGGTAAATTGAATTTTATCATCAGGATTCGGCTGAAACCCCACGATCCCATTAACAGAGCTTACTGCCCGTTGTTTGGCGTAAACAAAGAGTTCGACTCCCTCTTTTGTAAACAACAACTCGTGAGGCCGAATCTCCTCAAGAAAAGCTACCTGTTCGATGCGGTTACTGATCTGTTTGAGACGGGATTCGTCATATTCATCTCTTTTTTTAATACCGATCAATGCAGAAATATACTGGACAGAGAGTGATGAATCTCCCTTTACGTGAATTTGCTTCCACGTACAATGAGGTCCCCGATCGATCACCAAGTGCGCGGAAAGATTCGCCTCGTCGAATTGCAGAGAATCAAGGTGAATGGAAACGAAGGGATAGCCGTTTTCGAGATACGCATCGCGAATGTTGCGGAATGCAGATGCGAGGGCTCCGGGAGTGATGTCAAGTTGTGTGATGAAGCGCTCGTTGAGTCTGGAATTTCTGCGAATGAAGGCAATTTCGTGGGGATCAATGCTAACGCTGGCCGCCGAGAACACGGGTCCGATGTACATGGAAACCGTCGCGATTCGGTTGTGGAATGAAATTTGATCTACAGATGCCAGCAGGTATCCCTTTCGAATGGCTTCTAAGCGGAGGTCGTTCATGTACCGGATCAACGAGAGACTGTCCTTGAATTCCGTTTTGGGGTGTTTGATGAATTGTTGATAATTCGTTTCGAGGTAATTTACCCGGAATTCACTCTGAGTGTAACCTGTTTTGACACAGAGCAGTATAGAAACCAGCAGGAGTGTACGCATCAACATAATTAACGTTCCGAAAATACGCTTATTTCACAGTAGCTAAAAGGGCATTGTGGATAAAGTTTTTTTCAAAATGATGTAATTTGTCTTAAGTTTGTCGTTATAACAAGGAACAACAACACGTAAAACCTTACATTAATTTAAATCAGAGCGCGATGAACAAAGTATTGACATTCACATTTTTAGGATTGGCTTTCGTGGCTGTTTTGGCTTCTTGCGGATCCTCGAAAGGAGGTCATTGTGATGCATATGGTCAGGCTCCTGCAGCAGAGCAGAGTACTGAGCTTCCGTCATGATTCAGATCGGTAAGACACTAGCCCTGGCGGAAGTGTCAGGGTTTTTTTGTGCCCTGCTCTAACCAATAAAAAAATCGACAAGAGTACGCTTGTATTTTTGAGTGGGAATCTTTTTACTGCTCCACCACTATTTGGTTGTATGTCACACTGTAATTGGCACTGCTGAAGGCAGGAACTGCAACATAGTTTTCCACAGATCTCGTTTCAGCGCACTTCGAGTCTTTACATACTTTGATCGTTAGATCATAGGTAATTAACATGTTTATGCTGTCAATCGTTACTGTGCGGTCAAATGCCGCTTCACACGGAACGATTGCAGGATTGGCAAGAATACTATACGTGTTGTAGTCTACTGCCGTGCGGGTTATACCTGCATCAGAGCTGATTTCGTAATAGGATGCTAGGTTGTGAGAAGAATCAATGTGATAGTCGCTTCCCATGTTGCCTGTCATGTAGCCCGACAGAGGGAAAACCGAAACATCCTCAAGAACGATTCCACCGACAGTGTCTTCTCCAAAAGTACATTTCTTACATGATGTTAAACTTGTTACCAACAACAACGCGAGTGCTATCGAAGATGCAATCAATGCTTTAGACTTTAGAAACATAGTGTAAATTTGATTGAATTTTACTGTGTAAATGTAGGCTTTTTTGCCTAGAGCTAAAAATTATTTTTTTCGAAGCTCAAAGTTTTGTCCGAGGTACACGCGGCGCACTCGTTCGTCTGCTGACAGTTCTTCTGCAGTTCCGGATTTCATAATATCCCCCTCGAAAAGTAGATAGGCTCGATCCGTGATTGACAATGTCTCTTGTACGTTATGATCCGTAATCAAAATTCCGATGTTACGCTTTTTGAGATCCGATACAATGCTCTGAATGTCTTCAACCGCAATGGGATCTACACCTGCGAACGGTTCATCCAATAACACAAACTTAGGATCAGTGGCCAGTGCACGGGCAATCTCAGTTCTTCGTTTTTCTCCACCAGAAAGGCGATTTCCAAGGTTTTTTCGGATGTGCGTCAAACTGAATTCTTCCAGGAGCTTTTCCAATCGCTCTTTGCGTTCCGTTTTACTCAGCGGCGTCATTTCCAGAATGGCCATTATGTTGTCTTCCACGGATAGCTTTCTGAACACAGAGACTTCCTGAGGAAGGTATCCGATACCCATTTGTGAACGGCGATACATAGGATACGTTGTAATTTCTGTATCGTCGAGGTACACCGAGCCCGCGTCGGGTTTAACCAATCCTACAATCATGTAAAATGAGGTGGTTTTTCCTGCGCCATTGGGTCCGAGTAGTCCGACGATTTCACCTTGATTCACTTCAACGGAAACTCCTTTCACAACCTGACGGCCGCGGTACGATTTTTCAATTTTATCCGTGTGAAGCTTCATGTCAGAAATTTATAGTGTATCGAGCCCGAATCCCAAAGTTAGAAATATGACCGAAATGCACGTCGGGCTCTCGGTGCGTCGCTCGCCAGAAAACATCTACCCGACCGACTTTGAGAATGTTTTCGATTCCGATTCCCAATTCACCATACGGAACCTTTCCGAATCGTCGGGTAAAGTCAGGCAGCAGCATTTCACTTTCATGCCGGTCTTCAATGCTTCCGTATGCAACGCGTGCACTAGTCACAAGTCTCAATTTTAATTTACGCATCAGTGGAATCCGATCGAAGAAAAGACCGTCCCAGTGATTTTCCAACAACCCGGTAACGTATCTATCGGAAATAAATTCGAAGAAATTCATTTTGTTGAAGGCATTTGTAAACAACCAATACGATTGATTGCCCTCGTGAACTTTCAGGAATGGATAGGCCGTTGTTCCGAATATGTATCCCGCATTGATACCGTAGCGAATTCTTCCCAAAAACCCAATTTGTCGCCAGTGTTCCAC
Organism: Crocinitomicaceae bacterium; assembly: GCA_030830385.1. Lineage (GTDB taxonomy): Bacteria > Bacteroidota > Bacteroidia > Flavobacteriales_D > Crocinitomicaceae > UBA4466. The sequence continues at coordinate 5,241 of JAURNA010000082.1, forward strand.
GAAGAGATCGATTTTCTGATAGTTGTAATCTGACCCCAGGATGCCTTTGATACCAAAAATCCCCTGAATAGCGATAACTGGGTATTTGGATCGAACAGAAGAACGGTCAAATGACCCGGAGATGAACTCTTCGTCCTTCGCCCAACGGTACCTGAGTGTGACCTCGCTTGTTCGGATGTTATGGATGGTGTCGTTGAGTCCGGTATTGGGATTGTACCTCAGATAATTCGCAATTCCGAGTGCTGTGTATTGCTTCCACTCAAACCCTCCGAATAAAACGATGTCTTTTTTAACGTCCTTTTCAAGGTTGACTCCGAATTTTTCTACGAAGGTGAGTTTATCCAGCGGACCGGTTCTCAGCAAGGTTCCAAATGTGGACCCGATTGCTGCTGCGGTTGGGGACTGACCGATTTGTTCAATATCGTAGTTGTAATAAAGCGAAAGCATGCCTCGCTTTTTCGGGGTGAGGTTTGCCCGAAACGTCACCCCATATTTGAACCGCTGGTCTCCAAATCCATATGCGGCTCTTCCCCCAAATTCAATTCTTCTGCTGAACGCATTGGATGTTCGAATGGCCAGTGCGGTTCGCCATTGCTCGACGGGGTTGTAACTAAGCAAAGCAAATGCACTGCCAATCTCAATTTTGTTGATGGGATAATATCCTGTTGTCGCCATGTAAATGGCATTCTTCAGGAACTTGAAGAATCGAAGGTCGTTCAGAGAGTCAATCATTTGATCAATTCCCTCCTCTTGTTCAGATAAGGGCTTGTGCCTTATCGACTGCCAGTATTCTTCAGACCGGCTGTCGGCACCCTCCTGCATTTCCACGGTGTTGTCGCCTCGATAAAATTCGTCCTGACGCGCTTCATTGATAACAAAATTCCGGCGAGTAGAAGTTCTTCGTCCGAAGAAACCGTATACATCTGTGTTCTTCGTGATTTTGAGATCTACGATCATCCGTTCTTCGGTCTGCATCCACACTTCCGGAGCGACCTGATCGAAACGATGCGACAGGTACAAATTCTGGATGTAG
>JAURNA010000083.1 GCA_030830385.1 Crocinitomicaceae bacterium
AATGATATTTGCCAGGGTTGTTTTTCCCAATCCGGGGGGGCCGTGAAGTAGTACATGATCAAGAGGTTCCGAACGAAGAATCGCCGCTTCAATAAAGACCCGCAGGTTATCGACAACTTTTGCTTGTCCGGTGAAGTCTTCAAGCCGTTTCGGGCGCAAGACCTTGTCGTAATCCTGTTCCGGACGATCCGCCTCTTCCTTATAATCAAATGATTCTTCCAACTGTGTTATTCTTCTTGCACAGGTCGTAACAGCAACCCGGCTAAAAATACAAAAGCCCCCGGTAAGACCAAGGGCTTTGTATTGAAATATGTTTTGTATTAATGCTCTTCCTCACCTTCTGCCAATGGAACCGTCTGAGGAATGAAATCATCCTCTGCTCCGGGCTTGGAGTAATCGTACGGCCAACGGTAAACTGTTGGCAATTCTCCCGGCCAGTTTCCGTGAATGTGCTCCACGGGGGTGGTCCACTCAAGCGTATTCGAACGCCATGGGTTCTGCGGCGCTTTGGGTCCGCGGAAAATACTGTAGAAGAAGTTGAATAAGAACAACAACTGTCCGAGTGCTGCAACAATTGCAAAAACGGTAATGATCACGTTCAGGTCCATCATTTGTTGGTATGAATCATTGTCGAAGTATCCGTATGTTGCTGAATACTCATAGTAACGACGCGGTGCCCCCGCCAATCCAACGAAGTGCATTGGGAAGAATACTCCGTACGCTCCGATCAATGTGATCCAGAAGTGTGCATAACCGAGTCGTGTATTCATCATTTTACCATACATTTTCGGGAACCAATGGTAGACTCCTCCGAACATTCCGAAGACGGCCGACAGTCCCATTACAACATGGAAGTGCGCCACAACGAAATAGGTGTCATGTGTTGTAATATCAAGAGCCGCATCTGCCAGGATAATTCCCGTAACACCACCCGTGATAAACGTAGAAACCAATCCGATTGCAAACAACATTGCCGGCGTGTACACGATGGATCCTCTCCAAAGGGTCGTTATGTAGTTAAATACCTTCACGGCAGACGGAATTGCGATCAACAGGGTGGTGAATACGAAGACACTACCCAGGAATGGGTTCATACCGGTGACGAACATGTGGTGTGCCCATACGATGAACGACAGGAATCCGATGGCGAGAATTGATCCAATCATCGCACGGTAACCAAAGATTGGTTTTCGTGCATTCGTGGAAATGATCTCTGATGAAAGTCCGAGTGCCGGTAACAATACGATGTATACCTCCGGGTGTCCCAGGAACCAAAACAAGTGTTGGTAGAGTATTGGCGAACCTCCGTGATTGGTCAGCATTTCACCTCCAACAATGATATCTGACAAGTAGAAGCTCGTTCCCATCAATCGGTCCATCATGAGTAGCAACGCTGCTGAAAGAAGCACAGGGAAGGATAGTACACCCAACACGGCTGTTACGAAGAATGCCCAGATTGTAAGCGGCATACGCGTCATTGACATTCCTTTCGTTCTCAAGTTGAGAACCGTTACGATGTAGTTCAACGATCCGATGAGTGACGAGGCGATGAAAACAGTCATGGAAAGGAGCCAAAGCGTCATTCCAAGTCCAGATCCCTGTACCGCTTGCGGAAGTGCCGAAAGAGGGGGATAGATCGTCCAACCCGCCATGGCTGGTCCTGTTTCGACGAAAAGCGATCCAAACATCAACAGCGATGATACAAAGAAGAACCAGTATGAGAGCATGTTCAGGAAACCGGATGCCATGTCTCGCGCCCCTAACTGCAATGGAATCAGGACGTTTGAAAACGTTCCGGAGAGACCTCCTGTAAGCAGGAAGAAGACCATGATTGTTCCGTGAATCGTAACAAGTCCCAGATACATATCTTCGGACAGGATACCTCCCGGTGCCCATTTGTCGCCGAGGAAGAAGGAAAGCGTATCAGAGCTTTCGCCCGGCCAGGCCAATTGGATACGGAACAGGATGGATAACAACATTGCTACCACACCCATGAACACAGCAGTTGTGAGGAACTGCTTACCAATCATTTTATGATCCTGGCTAAAGATGTATTTGGATACGAAACTTTCCTCGTGATGCCCGTGTGCATCATGATGTCCGTGTGCTTCGTGTGCTACTGCAGCCATTCTATCTTGTTTTTATTGCGTTCTTAATTAATATTATGTGTTCTCTTGATTTTCTTCCGCAGGATTTTCTTCCGTTTCGCCTTCAGCTGGTGCTTCCGTGTTGAATGTATCCCAGAAGGTGGCCTTTTCTTTTGTACTGAGCCAGTCGTTGTAATCCTCTTCTTCAAGAACAATGATGAGCATTTTCATTTTGTAGTGAGAGGTTCCGCAGATTTTGTTGCACAACAACATAAAGTTAAAGTCTTCCACTCCACGCTCTTTGCGCATATCTTCCGTTGTTTTGTCCGGAGTGAACTTGAAGCGGGTAGTCATACCCGGAACGGTGTTCATCTGAGCTCGGAAGTGTGGGAAATAAGCCGAGTGGATTACGTCTTTGGAGCGGAAGTTAAACTCGTACTGCTGCCCTTTGCACAAGTACAATGTATCGCGTTGGATAAAGTCATCCCAGGCTGTCGTATCCATGGCATCATCGTGGCCGTTTCTCATTTGATACAACAGACGAACCAGTTGTTCTTTACGCTTCAGGTCTTTGCGCATTTTGTCACGATCTTCCGGTGACAAAATGATCTTACGGTTGTTCAGTTTGTGCTCAAGTGAATCAATTCCTACAGGACCGTGTTCCATGTTATCGATTGCCAGATCAATTGTTTCCATCGTGATCAAGGCAAGCGGGTTCTTCTCGTCGTGCGTTAGCTTGTAGTCAAATTTACCGAGTACGTTGTCTTTACCCGAGTAACGAGCTTCCCAGGCGAACTGCTTGGAGAACAATTCGATGCGAACTGCTTCTTTCCCGGCATCCCCTGTAGCTTCGCCCCATTCTTTCAATCCAAGGATGATGATTACGGTGAGAACAATCGCAGGAACAATTGTCCAAACCATCTCAAGCTTATTGTTGTGCGGGTACCAAAATGCAGGTACACCTGGTTTTTTCACGTATTTGAAAGAGAAGAAGAACAACAAGAAGTTGGTCAGGAAAAACACCAAAATGATGATGATGAAGTTTACGTTAAGCAGCCAGTCCAAATCGTGCCCATGAACAGATGCAGCATCTCCTCGGCCTACCCATCCGTATTTCCAAATCAACCCAATGAACCCTCCGAACATGAAGATCATGAAGCCAAGCATCATTTTTGCATTCAGCTTATTGTCCCGGTTACTGATTTCATTTTCACCTGTCTTTCTCAACTTCGATGAAAGTTCATAGACTCTCATCAACTGAGCTATGGCGAGTACTCCCAGAACTATGACGACTAATGTGATCAGTTTAATTCCCATCTGTGTTTATTATCTATCCTTACTTAAAATTCCGTTCAATTATATGTCGTGGTGAATACTTTCGTCGAGGAAAGGGTGATTCACCGGCGTCAATGGCGCTTTTGTTAGTTTGGTCAATACAATCCGGATAAAGACTCCTGCGAAGAGCAGAGCCATTCCGATTTCCATCCAACCAATGTGAGCATTTGCTCCAAGTGACCCTCCGGAAATCATGATCCAAACGTCCGTCCAGTGTCCGGCAATGATCAAAATTCCAACAAGCGTCAAAATTCTTGCATTTCGTTTCGCATCGCGTGACATCAAAATCAACATTGGAAATGCGAAGTTGACGAAGAACATTCCGAAGTATAGTACTTTGAATTCTTCGATGCGCGTAATGAAGTACGTTGCTTCTTCCGGGATGTTAGCGTACCAGATCAACATGAACTGTGAGAAGAACATGTAGGACCAAAGGAAGGAAGTTGCGAACGTCCATTTACCAATATCGTGGATGTGGCTATCGTTTACTTTCGGCAGATACCCTTGTTTCTTGAGGTAGAGAACGAGAATTACCAAAACCGTCATTGTTGTACACCACATTCCTGCGAATACGTACCATCCGAAGAGAGTAGAGAACCAGTGAACGTCGATAGACATGATCCAGTCCCAGGTAGATGTTGAACTAAAAACGGCAAAGAAAACGAGGAACAACGCTCCTTTTCGGTAGTTCCTGAAGTGAATGTCCGTCCCCCCTACACGATCTTCTTCTAACGATCGCTTCTTAAATCCGAGGTAGAACATGTAATAGATTCCGAGGTAAGCAATCGTACGAATCCAGAAGAAAATTTCATTCAGGTACGGACGTTTGCCCGCAATGATCTTGTCGTAGTGATGACCTGATTCGCTGTAATAATCAGGATTCATCCAGATGTAGATGTGATCGCCATGCATGAACGTCAGCGTGAGGAGAACAATCACCATCGTTAGAATACCATAAGGGAGGTATCCTGTCAGGCCTTCGATGACACGCTTAACAGTGGCATACCAACCCGTTTCCGTTGCATATTGAAGGGCCAGGAAGAAAAGTGCTCCCAATCCAATCGAGAAGAAGAAGAAGCTATCTACCAGGAAGTTTGACAAGAACCGTGTGATGAAATGATCGTCGTTCATGTTCATGAACACTCCAATCAGCGTAAAGAGAAACCCGACTCCCATCAGGATCACCGTTAACATCTTGGCCTTATTTGCGATTTTAAATTCCATGTCTGTCGATTAATCTATCGTAATTAACTCGTTTGTTTCTTAATTATCCTTGCAGCGTTGCATCTTCGTCCATCTCATCTCCCAGAGGTTCTCTATCTTCATCATTTGTCGACGACCCTACCTGCGTATCTGCTCCATAATCTTTGTTCTGGAACTTGCGGATGTAATGAACCAACGTCCAGATTTCGCGCTTGTTCAACAAGGAAGCATGTGCTCCCATGGCTCCTTTACCGTAGTAAATGGAATAGAACAATTGGCCATTGGATAATGCTTTCTTGTCTGCATAATTCGGGACTCCTGTGAAGGTACCGTTTACCATCATAGGCCCGTTACCATCACCTTTTTCACCGTGACAGTGCGCACAGTTGTTTGTGTACAAGCGCTTTCCTTCTTTGAAGATGTACTCCTGATTTTCCTCCGTGAGCGTGTATGGATTTACCACGAGGTTCTTCGCCTGCGTTTCGTACGTGTTCTCTTTTGTGAACTCGTATCCTGTTAACCCGTGTGTTGATTTGAATTCAACATTCGGACGGATGTTCCATGGAAGCATGAGTCGCACTTCCTCCTCGTTTGTACCATAGTAAGGAACCGTTCCCAACGGTGGGTGCATGGCAGAAAGCTGCTCTTTTAATTCCGAAACCTGCCGGCCCCGAATCTCACCATAATCTACATAGGGCTCAATTGCAGGCGAACGATACATGTCTGGCATGTATTCCAGTCCGGAACTGTCTTTATCGGAAACGCAGGATCCCATCACGATAACCGCTGCTGCTGTCATCAGGAAGCCTCCAACTAATCTGAACGTAATTTTCATTTCTCCGAATCTTTGTATTCTGTTGACGTTATCCGTCGTCTTATTTAACTTCTTTTTGATCCAACTCAATCATACCTGTATCCTTGAGCATTCCTTCCAGTTCTGACTCGCTAAAGCCAGCGTTCTCAGACATGCGCAGTTCCATTACGAATTTGTCATCTGTTGTTCGCGGATCAGGGTTAGACGCAGGCATTCCCGGCAACGTTCGGTTTACAATCAGGTAAGTGATTGCCATTCCGTGGGCCGCACACAGTACCGTAAACTCAAACGAAATTGGTATAAACGCAAGGATGTTATCCAGATAGGTAAAATTCGGCTTACCACCGATGTTCATCGGCCAATCCCCTACCATGAAATAACGCATTCCAATTGTAGCCAGTGCCAATCCGGTCAAACCATAAAGGAAGGCCATAATTCCCAGTCGCGTATTTTTCACTCCGATGATCGGATCAATTCCGTGAATTGGAAATGGAGAGAATACCTCAGCGATTTTCACTCCTTTCGATACCAGCTTCTTTGCACCGTCTTTCAGCACATCGTCGTCACCGTACATCGCATAGATTACTTTATCTGCCATGCTTATGAATTTGAATCATTATTGTTTTCATCTGAATTCTCCTCTTCCAAAGATTCATCAGATGATTCGTTTTCTTGTTTCGTTTCTTCCGCTACCGGCGTTTCTTCAACTGCTGCTGGTTCCGGCGACGGTGCATCGTGATGGTCGTCGGGTGCATTCTTGTAAGACTCTCCGGATGATTTCAAGATTGTTTTTACCTCGTTCAAAGCCAATACCGGGAAGAATCGCGCAAACAACAGGAAGAACACGAAGAACAATCCTATCGTTCCAATGTATACCCCAATATCGATGTGACTTGGGTAGTGCATGCTCCACGATGAGGGAAGGTAATCACGGTGCAGTGATGTTACGATAATTACGTAACGCTCGAACCACATACCGATGTTTACTACGATTGAGATGAAGAATGTAAACAACAGGCTTCGGCGCAGTTTCTTGAACCACATCAACTGAGGAGAGATCACGTTACACGTCATCATGGACCAGTATGCCCACCAGTACGGACCGGTTGCACGGTTCATGAAGGCGTATCCCTCGTATTCAACTCCGGAGTACCATGAGATAAAGAGCTCGGTAATGTAGGCAGTACCTACAATCGATCCCGTTACCATGATTACAATGTTCATGTACTCAACGTGCTTGGTGTGAATATACGCCTCCAGCCCCATTGCCTTCCGCATGATGAGCAGGAGGGTTTGTACCATCGCAAATCCAGAGAATACCGCACCCGCAACGAAGTATGGCGGGAAGATGGTGGTATGCCATCCCGGGATCACCGAAGTGGCAAAGTCAAACGATACAATCGAGTGTACCGAGAATACAAGCGGTGTTGCGAGACCTGCCAATACAAGAGAAACCGTTTCAAATCGATTCCAGTGCTTCGCACGTCCAGACCATCCGAACGAAAGGATGGTGTACATTTTCTTTGAGATTGGCTTCTTGGCGCGGTCGCGAATCGTGGCGAAATCAGGAATCAGACCGATGTACCAGAATACCAGGGATACCGAAAGATAGGTCGAGATCGCAAATACGTCCCACAGAAGTGGTGAGTTAAAGTTTACCCACAACGAACCAAATTGATTTGGAATAGGAAGTACCCAGTACCCTACCCACAAACGTCCCATGTGAATCAGTGGGAACAATCCTGCCATAAATACAGCAAAGATTGTCATCGCCTCTGCTGAACGGTTGATCGCCATTCTCCACTTCTGACGGAACAAAAGGAGTACTGCCGAGATGAGTGTACCGGCGTGACCAATACCTACCCACCATACAAAGTTGGTAATATCCCAGGCCCATCCGATCGTTTTATTCAGTCCCCAGACCCCAACTCCAGTTCCCAGGAGATAGAGAATACATCCAACGCCATACAAACCGACGATAACGGCAATGGCAAACAGAATGTACCATGTCTTGGGAGCTTTGTCCTCAATCGGGCGACATACGTCTTCGGTAATGTCATGATAGGTCTTGTGGCCTAAGATGAGGGGTTCTCGAATTGCTGCTTCCTTATGCATTACTTAAGGGTTTTATTTCTTTCGATTAATGATGGTTATTTTCTTCGTGTCCGTGTCCTTCGCTATGACCATGATTGTTTCCACCATGACCTCCTCCACCTTTTTGAATGGCAGCAAGGGCATCGTTTTTACCGTTACGAACTTTCACCTTGAACCAAACATTTGGCTTCACTCCAACTTCTTCCAATGCCTGGTAAGAACGCTTATCCTCAGCACTCTTGCGCAATCCTGAATCCGTGTCATTCCAGTCACCGACTGTGATTGCATTTGCCGGACATGCATCCTGGCAAGCAGTTGAATAATCTCCATCCTGTACCGGACGACCTGCTTTCTTGGCATCAAGCTTACCCGCCTGAATACGCTGAACGCACATTGAGCACTTCTCCATAACACCACGCGTACGCACTGTTACGTCCGGGTTCAATACCATACGGCCCAAATCATCCTGAGCAGGGTTCACCTCGGCTTGTTTCTTGTACGACGGATAGTTGAACCAGTTGAATCGACGTACTTTGTACGGACAGTTGTTTGCACAGTAACGTGTACCGATACAACGGTTGTATGTCATTTGATTCAATCCCTCGTTGCTATGTGTCGTTGCTGCTACCGGACAAACCGTTTCACACGGTGCGTGGTTACAGTGATGGCACATCATTGGCATGTGAACCACTTTCGGATTCACCTGTGCCTGCTCTGCTGACTCGTACGAGAATTCATCTCCACGCTGGCCAACCGCTACTTCTACTTCAGAAGCATAATAACGGTCGATTCGCAGCCAAGCCATTTCACGTCCGCGACGTACCTCGTCTTTACCCACAACGGGAACGTTGTTTTCAGACTGACATGCGATCAAACAAGAACCACAACCGAAGCAAGAACTCAGGTCAATGGTCATTCCCCATCGGTGGCCAATTTTTTCTACGGGATGCGCATCCCACAAGTCGAACTCACTTACAGGAGCCGATACGTGATGACCATCTTTGTCGAGTTTCCCAAGCATGTGCGGCGGGTTGTACGCCTCCGAATCGTTGCTTTGGTATATGTCCAGCGTCGTTTCACGAACAACCGAGTGACGCGCTGCCACTGTATTGTGAATCTGCGTTGATGCGATCAGGTACGATTCCCCTTTTGCCTTGATAGAAGCGTTTGCAGCCCAGTAGTTCAATGTACCGTTCTGCCAGTTGGTCATTGGGAATACGTTTGCCCCGATTGGTTTTGGGTTTCCGTTTTCGTCCGTTTCATAGCCACCGTACTCCTTCGTTTGGAAGGCTGCTTTACCAATGTTTTCTCCGTTGGCTCCACGTCCGTATCCAAGGGCCACCCCTACGGTTCCGATTGCCTGTCCTGGTGAAGGATAAACCGGAAGTGTAACACTGTTGTTACCAATTGTTAGCGTTGCGAGATCCAATCCGTATTCCTGATCGAAATACGTCGTGAACGAACCTTTTTCCATATCGGCAGGGTTCATCGTAATGTAGTTGTCCCACGTTACTTTCGAAATTGGATCGGCCATCTCCTGCAACCAGGGGTTACCGGCATATTGTCCTGTTCCGATTGCCGCTTTCTGGTAGAATACTACCTCTGTTCCTCCACCTTTCGGGAATTTGAGTCCTGACATTGCAGCATCTCTGAATACAGGCGTTTCTCCTTTTGGGACCGGAACGGCATCTCCTCCGTTGTGGACCGCCATGTTGAAGTACTCTTCCGGATCGGCAAACTTCGCCATTGCAGCCTCGTCTCCATAGTATCGGTACTGCATCCACAGCCCTTTCATGTAATCGTAAGCTACTTTCGAGTCCTTTCCTCCACGACTTGCTTTTCCTGACCAAACCAACATTGACTCCAAAGCGGATGCCGTGTTGTGAAGTGGACGGATCGTTGGTTGTGCGATTGCATAGTGTCCCGGAGTAATGCAGTAATCTCTCCAATCTTCCAATGCGTGGTGCTCAGGAACGATTACATCACATTGTGTAGCCGTTTCGTCTGCGTACATCGAAAGCGAAATTTTATGCTTTACAGAAGATAATTTCTTACCAAAATCAGCTCCGTCAGGAAGTGTATACACTGGATTTACTCCCAGAAAGATAGCTGCTTCCGGGCCTTTACCACTCTTCACGCTACTCACGAACGCATTCATCTCTTCGTCGTTCGACATAAAGACATTCAGGTGAGCATTCAGATCGATTGTAGACTCGTATGCACCCAGTGCGGAGTTGATTTTGTTTGTCAATATTTGCAGTGATTTGTTGTTTGATCCACAAACCACCAATGCATCTTTTCCTGCAGCTTTCAATGCCTTAACAGCATCTCCTACAAGCTTGGTATTCTCAGGGCTCAATGAAGCAGAAGCTCCGCTTGTATTCTTACCGAGGCCTTTCAGAATCGCAGCGAGTACGTTCGCTTCTTCTGAAGGTTTGATCATTCCACGAACGTCTGCATTCGAGCCGGTAATGGACATGACTGATTCAAACTGGAAGTGCTTCGACATCCATTCTCCGTCCGGATTGCGACGGGAAGCATATTGTCCTGCGAACATTGTGGGCATCAACCAACTCGACAAGAAGTCAGCTCCCACAGAAACGATCGTTTTCGCCTTCGAGAAATCATAGCTTGGAATGGATCCGCGTTGATCCATATCGTACGGATCGGTAATTCCAAAACTTGCTTTGTTTGCAGCACGCATTCCGGCGTAAGAAACAGCATCGTAGCTGATGTGTTTGAGGTAAGATCCCGTCACCATTCCGGTTTCTGCGTCGCGTGTGCCCCCGCACATTTCCTGCATCTCAGAGATCGCCATGAACATTGGCATACTCAGAACGGTAGGTGTAACCAAAACGGCACTTTTTGATGTCTTCAGTGCGTTTTTGATCATTGGGTCAACCTTCGAATATTTTGCGTCCTCCCACTCACCGGATTTGTTCTTAATTTGTGGTCCACGAAGACGAGCGCTGTCGTACAATCCGAGTACCGATCCAATGATTTGAGCATTTGTCCCACTCACTCCGAAGTCTCGATTCCCCTTGATATAAATAGGTCTTCCTTCACGCGTTTTTACGAGGATGCTCGCGTACGAAACACCGTCGTAAAAAGTAGAAGCGTACCAGGTGGGCATACCTGGGGTTACGTTTTCCGGCTTATTCACATACGGAACTGCTTTCGTAACGGGAGCTTCACACGCAGCTACTGTTGCTGCGGCAACGCTGAAACCTAAAAATTTCAGGAAATCACGACGTGCTGTCGAAGTTTCGGCAAGATTCTCATCTCCCAAAAATTCTTCAATCGACGTTTGTGTTGGAAACTCTTGATCTCTGGACTCAACGAACTGTGGCGTCTCCACCAATTCATCAATTCCTTTCCAATATTTCTTTTCCATATCTACTTTCGACTTCTTCTATTTATTAGTAGTGGCACTTGGAGCATTCCCATCCTCCGAGTTCACGCACAGTCACTTTATTATCCTTAAGGTATTTCTCATACAGGGAACGATCGCCGTTCAGCAATCGACGGTGGATTTCGTCGTAGTACGATGATCCGTTGTAAGATGCTCCTGTAATCTGAGTTACTTCTGTTTCACCATGACACTCGATACACCAACCCATTGTAAGTGTTGGTCGCGTCAGTTGGATGTTTCCTTCGATTTTGTTCAACTCAGCTACTGGCTGAATCATTGCTGTTCCTTCCATTTTCGTCATGTCACCGTGACACTGCTTACAGTCTATTCCTCCTACTGTTACGTGCTGTGAGTGATTGAAGTAAACGTGATCCGGAAGAACGTGTACTTTGTTCCAGACGATTGGGCCTGTTTTGCCCGAGTATGTTTGTGCATCCGGATCCCATCCAGCCGCGTCGTATATTTTTTGGATTTTCGCCACCTGATCGTCTTGACCGTTGATCTGCTTGTGACAGTTCATACATACGTTTACAGTTGGAATACCTGCCGATTTTGATTTTTCTACTGAATTGTGACAGTACTTACAATCGATACCGTTTATTCCGGCGTGAACAGAGTGCGGGAACTCAATCGGTTGGCTCGGCTGATATCCTTCTACTACGCCTACTCGGTACAGTGTCTGGAACAATGCCACGAGCAATGCAAATGCGAGAATCACGGAGCCGATCAGTGTATAACGAAGGTTTCTCCAAGCCCAGGCGCGGAACTCTTCAAAGTAGCTCAATCCTTCGCTCGTTTCTCCTCCCGTAGCTCGTCTCAACTGACGAACAACATTTCCAAGGGCAAGAATTACGATAAGGAAAATCGCACCGAGAATATACCAAAGAGCGTTGGAGCCTTCTTCTTGTGTTGACACGCTCTGGGATCCTCCGTTTTGCGCCCCCCCCGAATCTTCTACCTGCGAATCTACCCAGGTAAGGATCGCATCAATCTGATCATTCGTAATGTCGCCAAACTTATCCATGCTCGTTGGCTTCTTGGCAGAAACCGACTTTGCGTAGGGATCAGATGCAGCTGCGACTTCCCAATTCTTTATCCACTGGTAAATCATCCCGGGCGCAGCATTCTCTTCCCATTGAGCTCGAACCCCACTTAACTTAGGCCCTGTTCCATCCTTAAACGGGTGGTGACATGTTGCACATTTCGAACTAAACAACGCTCCTCCATCGATCGCCGGCGTCTCTGCTGGTTCTTGAGCGTTTGCTGAAAATGTTCCGACCCATAGTACCATCACCACTGTACCGAAACACCATTTTCTTAAACTCCTAAACATCTGATTACTAGATATTTTCATGTAAAAACGGTTCATCTAGTGCACGAAATGCACTTTTTGACGGTAGCAAATTTAGCAGAATTGTCTGTCTCCATGACACTATCATGACAATTTTAAGGGACTGTAGAATTAATTTAAAACGATTCTAAATAACGTTTTTTAACAGTCGGTTGCAGGCCCTTGAAATTCGAGGTACAAGATAACCTCCAGCCCTGTGAGTTATGTGTGGCACGATCGTTGCTGAAAGAAATTCATACATTTGGTAAAACAAAAATCAACGGATCATGAAATTGTTCATCTTGGCCCTCATCGTTCTCGGAACCTCTCTTGCAAATGCACAGGGAGCTGTTACTATTATAAAGGACGATCGGATCAATGGTTTGGTGGGGCTTCAGGGCGATATTAAGCCACCGGCGATCAATGTTCAGATCGAAGGGTTCCGCATTCAGCTCTTCTTCGACTCGGAGCGTGGAGAGTTGGACGATGCACGTGCACGATTTTTTGCAAAGTACCCGAAAATTGACACGTATACGACTTATAACGCCCCGAACTATTTTCTCCGTGCCGGAGATTTCCGCACCCGATTGGAGGCCGAGAAGATTAAAGCCGAAATAAAAGATCTCTTTCCGACAAGTTTTATTGTTAAGGAAAACATTAATTTACCGCGTCTCGAAAAAGAAGGCAATGATCGATAGACATTCATGCCCTTAACATTTGGAAAAGAATACAAACTGTGCAGCAAGCGCATCATTGATGCTGTATTTGATCAGGGAGAGCAGGTAAAAGCTTACCCTTACATTGCGCGTTACCTTATAACAGGGCTTCCCGAACCCGTTGCGTTTCAGGTGGTCTTTTCCGCACCGAAGCGTACGTTTCGGAAAGCGCATGAGCGAAACCGTATCAAACGCTTAGCCCGCGAAACATTCCGGCTGAACAAATCAGAGCTTGAGATGTATCTGAAAAATCAGAACAAACAACTAGCTTTGTTTTTGGTATACACAGCGCCCAAAGAAGTTTCGTTTGCAGAAAACCAGAAGGCAATGTCCAAATTGCAAAAAAAAATAATTGACACAATAGACGCGTTATGAAGCAAATTCAACGTTTTACAATTCTTTCAATCGTGCTGGCATTTACGTTCCTGTATCCGGTCCAGTCGAAGGCGCAATCCAACGGGTTTGAGGTAATCAAAAGTCTCGAGTTGATGGATCAGATTTTTGAACAGCTGGATAAGTACTACGTGGACGACATTCAGCCGGGCAACATGTCAAAAACAGCCATTGATGCCATGCTAAAGGAGTTGGATCCATATACCGTGTATTATCACGAATCCAACATCGAAGACTACAAGCTGCTCACGACCGGACAATACGGTGGAATTGGTTCTTTGATTCAAAAGAATGGCGACTACGTTGTTATTTCTGAACCCTATGCCGGAAGTCCGGCAGTAAACAGCGGATTGAAAGCCGGAGACAAAATCATTGCCATTGATGATAAGGATATGAAAGGCAAGAATACCGAGGAAGTGTCTACTGCTTTGAAAGGACCAAAGGGAACTGAAGTCAACATACACATTGAGCGCGTCAATGGCGACAAAAAAACCATCACGATTGTTCGGGATGAAATCAAACTTCCGGATGTGCCTTATTCCGGATTGGTTTCTGAAAAAACCGGATACATCAAATTGAACAGCTTCACCAATGTTGCAGCTCAAAAAGTAATTGAGTCCTACGACCAGTTGATTTCCGAGGGGATGGAATCGTTGATCCTTGATTTGCGGGATAATGGTGGAGGACTTCTGATGGAAGCCGTGAAAATCGTGAACATGTTTGTAGAACGTGGTGAAGTAATCGTTCGGACCAAGGGAAGGGTTGAAGGAGAAAATCGCGTCTACACTACGGAGGGAAGCCCCAAAAGTCTTGACATTCCGGTTGTGGTTTTGATGAACGAAAGATCGGCCTCGGCAAGTGAAATTGTAGCGGGAAGTCTGCAAGACCTCGATCGAGCCGTCGTAGTGGGAACCACCTCTTATGGAAAAGGCTTAGTTCAGCGCACATACGATCTGGATTATGGATCTAAAGTAAAAATCACCATCGCGAAATACTACACCCCTTCCGGAAGATGTGTTCAGCGCTTAGAGTACTACGATCGTGAATCCGGTCAGCGACCTGAAGAAGTGCCTGATTCATTGCTGACGGTTTTCAAAACCCGCAATGGACGCGACGTAATTGACGGACGTGGAATTGAGCCGGACGTAGAGGTTGAATTGAACTATTTGAGCCGCCTGACCAATACGATTGCCCGTGAGCATATGATTTTCGACTTCGCCACCAGGTATTATTACGATCACGAGACAATCGCTCCAGCAACCGAATTTTCTTTGAGTGATGCTGATTATGAAGCCTTCAAGTCATATGTTTTGGAGCAGGATTTCACCTATTCCACTGCCTCCGAAGAAATGCTGAAGAAAATGAAAGAGACCGCTGAGGAAGAAGGTTTTTACGAAGAGGCCTCCGCAGAATACGAAGCCCTACTTGCCAAGGTCATTCCTTCCAAAGAGCGTGATCTGGAAAAATTCAAATCCGAAATTCGTCAATTGCTCGAAATGGAGATCATTTCCCGCTATTATCTACAGAAAGGACGGGCTGAATACAACTTCCGTGATGACCCGTACGTAGAGGAAGCAGTGGAGATTCTAAAAAATGCTGAACGGTACAATACTATTCTCGGAAATAAGGCGTTCTTACCTAAATAAGAACTAGCTTTCCATACTTATGTTGAACCGGTTTTTCGGGCACAATGCACATACGCATCTCCATGTTCTGGGACTTTCAGGGATTGCCTTTGCCCTGTGTTGGAGCAAGGTAATGATGTCCATCTCAATGATGTTCATCGTACTGAATTTGCTACTTGAAGCCGACTTCAAACACTATTGGAAATGCCTGAAATCCAATCGTGGGTATCATCTGTTGCTGCTGTTCTTTTTGTTGCATCCAATTTCCTTTCTTTGGTCGGAAAATCTCGATTATGCCTTACACGATTTCAAAGCCAAGCTCCCCATTTTCGTCATTCCGACGATCGTTTGCGCGCGACCTGCTCTTTCAAAGAAACACCTGAAAATTATTTTCGCGTCCTTGCTCGCACCACTTGTTGCAACTTCACTCTTCAATTTCGCATCTTATCAGCACTGGATTGGACACCGGGAGTACGATGACATTCGTGGGATGTCATTATTTGGTTCTCACATTCGATATGCGTTGTTAATTTCCATTGGAGCCGGAATTTCAGTTGTGGCTGCTTATCGAATGCGGAAGTACCGTTACCTTTTCATCGGACTCTTTTGCTGGTTTGCGTTCTACACACTGTACAGTCAGGTTTTGTCGGGTGCGATTACGTTTGTTGGTGTCCTCTTTATCATTGGTTTTTATTTCTTGTGGCAGCGGAATAGAGCCGTCGCGCTCCTGCTTCCCGTCGGGATTCTTTCGGCTGCCGGTGTATTGGCTCTGTGGCTACTCCACCCCTTGGAAATTGACCCCGTAAATTACGCCGACCTTCCGAGTCAAACGGCTGAAGGAAATCCGTATTCGCACAACCTGGATTTTGTGTCTTCGGAAACCGGAAATCCCATTCTCATCTTTGTGTGCGAAGACGAGCTCAAACGAGAATGGGAACTTCGATCCGATATACTATACAACGGTAAAAACATCAAGGGAGACCCGGTCAATTTCACGCTGATTCGCTATATGGAGAGCAAAGGCCTGACAAAAGACGCCAAAGGCATGGAACAACTCACTAACGCCGATATTCGCGATATTGAATTTGGGTCCGCAAGTGCTCATAACCGAGGAATTATGTCAAGACTGCACAGTCTGCGGTTTGAAATTCAGGAAATCGACAATCCGAACGGCCATTCTCTTCTTCAGCGTTTTGAATACTGGAAAGGAGCCTGGTCAATAGCCTTACAGCACATCGCCATAGGCGTCGGTTCAGGCGATGTACAGGATGCATTCGAATATTATTACCAGAAAAGCAATTCCCGCTTGCTTCCTGAAAACCAACACAGAGCCCACAGTCAATTTTTGACCATTCTACTCACATTCGGAATTCCGGGATTCCTTGTATTTCTTTTCATGCTTGCCTACTATTTCCGGTATACCTTTACCTCACGTCAGCTCATTGGACTCATTGCCATTGCGGTAATCGGCCTTTCATTTTTGATGGAAGATACACTCGAAACTCAAACCGGAGCTACTTTGTTCGGACTTTTCTTCGGCCTTCATCTCCCGTGTACCCAATCGAAAGAATCCGACTGATTTATCACCGGTCCATCACCC
>JAURNA010000084.1 GCA_030830385.1 Crocinitomicaceae bacterium
AACTCCCGAAGCTGAGTACAAGTCCGAACTCTTGATCGCCTGGTATCCATTGTACATGGACATATGATCCGTCATTTCCTGAAAATAAACGTGGTGATCCGCAAATTCTGCACTGGTAGTCCCAATTGGATGCAACAACTGATCTCCATAGGAGTGTGCGTTTGATGCAAGCACGAAACCGTAGGTTTCCATCAACCATTCGATTGCCTGTGTTTCAGGCTCAGAAAACGGCGAAGTTCCCGGGTATGTGTTGCCATTTGGATTCGAACTAACTCCAGTCGTATTCCATCCGTACGAGTAATTTCGATTCAAATCAACTCCGGGATTCCAACTTCCTACCGGAGCCTTGTTTTTTCTATGCATTCCAAATCCGCCGGGATCGGCCGATTCATTTTCGATATACCCATCCGGGTTCATACACGGTACAAAATACATCTCGGTGTTATCTACCAGAAACTGGACTTCCGGGTCTGTTGCGTAATTCTCCAACAGATACCACATGTAGAAAATTGTTTGCGTAAGGGAGAGAGGTTCACGGGCGTGATGAATCGAGGTGTATAGCACGTTCGCTTTCGAGCTGTCATCAACTGTCGGATTCGGGTTGTTTCCAATTTTCACGTAGTAAATATCACGTCCCTCATGCGTTTGGAAGGACGATATTGGTGTTTTTGGCGTAACCAAGGTTGGATACTGCGCATACATTGCATCCAATGCATTCAGCATGTTCTGGTACCTGTAAAAACCAGCGTAAGTGTTGTTTTCAAAGTGATTTACAGGAATGGGGGGAGTAAATCCTCCTGATCCGGAATTTGAGCATGTTGCATTCTTCAGTACTTCCAAAGGCATCTGGCTTCTTTCTGCATAGTATGCTTTTACATCTTCAATCAGTACTTCATATGCGAATCCATTGGCTTGAAGAAGATCAATTTCATGCTCCGAAAAATCGCTGATAAAAAATGTATTTTGTTTGTGGATTCCGTGATCAACAGATAATCCCAGTGCTGCCAGCTGATGTAAACCATGATGATCGGTGTAAATTTTCACCTTGGAATATTGAAACTGACCCAATGAGTCATGGACACAGGCAAATACCGCAAGGAGCACTGCAATTTTTTTCATTTTCTGAGTTTCATCGTTTCGGCAATAAGTTACGCAATTTTTCACGAATAGCAGGTCTTAATCAGGCCATTACGCTCATCCCATGCACGTCGCACTTATCCATTTCTGATTGCCATCCATCCTTTTGATGGTACAATCACCATTACCTTTCGGTAGTTTTACTCAGTAAATAATGCTCTGTTCAAACATGAAAGAAAGCAAAGTCACCTTCGGAAAAGTATTTTGGCCGAGTTTAATCGCAGCTTTGATTGTTTCGTTGATGGGCCTCTTGATCTGGTTAATGATTTTGGGAGGCTTGATCGGCGGATTTGAAATCGACACATCTCTTCTTGTCAGGAAGAATACAGTACTTCACATGCAACTTTCAGGACCGATTGGAGAACGATCGAGTTCCAACTTTGATCCGATGAATTTCGAAATGAATGAAACGGCTGGATTAGCGAGCCTTCTTCACGGTTTTGAAGAAGCGAAAAACGATACGAAGATCAAAGGGATTTACATCGAGCTCAATGGTGTAGATTGCGGATTTTCAACGGCGTTGGAGCTACGAAATGCAATCAATGATTTTGAAGCCTCCGGAAAGTTCGTTGTGGCTTACAACAGCGGTGAAGCAGTTTACCTCAAGGATTATTACATCGCATCTGCCGCGAACGAAAACTATGGGTTTCCTGTATCCAATTTTGTTTTTACGGGGATCGGAGCCGAGCTTTCCTTCTTCAAAAATGCGATGGAAAAACTGGATATTGAAATGCAGGTAATACGAGGATCCGATAATCATTTCAAAAGTGCAGTCGAACCTTTCTTCAGGGAGGACATGAGCGATTCGTCGCGCATGCAGTTGGAACGGTATATGCATGGTATTTGGAAAGACGTCCGTGAGGACATTGCAAAAGACCGGAAACTTTCGTCCGAAACACTGGATTCCCTTGCGAATAACCTTTCTGTGCTCACCGTGGAAGATGCCGTTAAACATGGGCTTATTGACGCGACTAAATACGAAGACGAAGTAATCGATCTCATCAAGGAGAAAACGGGAACGAAAAGCGGAAAAGAACTCGAATTGTTGTCATTTGCCAAATACGCAAAAAAGAAATTCATCCGCAATCAGGCAATTGTGTGGGAAAATTCACCCAATGTGGCAGTAATTCTAGCCGAGGGAAGCGTTGCAAGGACCGGAAACGGACTCACCTCAGAAGATATTTGTCAGTTGTTCCGGGACGTTCGTAAAACGGAAAGCATTAAAACCGTTGTGTTCCGAATCAATAGTCCCGGAGGAAGCGCACTGGCGAGTGATGAAATCTGGCGAGAGGTTGAGCTCACCAATAAGACCAAAAAAGTAATCGTATCCATGGGAGATGTAGCGGCATCCGGAGGATATTATTTCGCGGCACCGGCCGAAGCCATTTTTGCCGATCCAACCACGGTCACAGGATCCATTGGTGTGTTTGGAGTAATTCCTTACACCGGAGATATGTTCGAGAACAAGCTCGGTATTACATTTGACCGCGCTAAAACCAACGAGCACTCTATTCTAACAACGAATCAACGACCGACTGAGGAGGAATTGCGCATTTTACAGGATATGATCGATGAAATCTACGGGCAATTCCGACAGGTCGTGGCCGACGGACGAGGCATGAGCACAGAAGAAGTTCAACGAATCGCACGAGGAAGAATCTGGACGGGTCGTGATGCAAAAAAAGTGGGGTTGGTTGATGAACTCGGAGGTCTGCTTGACGCCATTGATTACGCCGTTGAAAAGGCAGGAATCAACAAGCCTGAAATCGCGTATTACCCGCAGGTGAAAGAAGACAAGTTTGCAGTTTTACTGGAGCAATTGGCTAAAGCCGAAAATATGGACGCGTCCACAAGCTCATTTGAGCTTCCGGATAAATTGGTTAAGTACTACGAGCAGCTCCGATCCCTCGAAAATGTTCAGGGAATTCAAATGCGCATGCCCTACTTTCTTGAGTTATACTAAATCGTGAAGAAGCATCGGTATTTCGTTGCCGGTCTGATTCTGATTATTCTCACCTCTTTGCACTGTTTTTTCCGGAGACCTCAAAACAGAAAAAACTCCCGGAGATACGAAACGGATGCATTGCCTGCCGGATGGTGACACGGGTACCTGCTTTTACAGAGATTCAGAAGTACCCGGAAACTTCCCGCTGAACCCTGATTCAGAAAAAAAACATGTAACCATTACACGGTTTGCATCCTCCCACCTTTCCCCAACATTCAAGTCATTACCTTGTTGTTTACGCCGGAGTGCCATGAACTTTCCGTAACCAATTCACTACACCCGTATTATGAAATTAAACCCTTATCCCATGAAGTTCATCTCCCTTATTCTTTTCGGTTTGGTCGTTACTATGTTTTCATTTGGGCAAACTGATTACACCTACGATCTTACGGTTAAAACGCGCCGCGGCCAGCCAGATATTGGACGAAAAGTGGTATTTGTGGAAGCCAATACCTATGAACGAATGACATTTAAAACGGATGCCAGCGGTAAACTCACCACCCAATTCGACCACGGCACAACATGGCTGTGTTCGGTCGGTGAAATGCGCAATTGTTTGCAGGTGAACCTCGGCAACGGCGGCACAGGAAGTGGTCGTGCACAAATCACGTACGACCCGGAAGGCTATGCCCGTGAACACCAAACTCTCCCGGATCGAAGATCGATCCATTTCACGATGAAGAATCAGGAACGATTGAGTCCGATGTCTGAACCTGAACGAGGATTTAGCATTGTTACAATTGTTCTGCGAGATCGCCAGGAAAAAAAACATTCCGGTATCGAAATTCAGCTCGTTTGCTTCGAAAATGAAACCATCTACACCGGTAAATCCAATCACAACGGTGCGGCATCTTTTAGGCTTCCGAACAATCACAATTTTCAAATTGACGTAGATGGTGTTCAGGATTTGAACTGGATCGACCTTGGAGAACAATCCGTTAAGCGCACGCAGTCTCTGTTGTTCCAGCCTCGAACGTTTACCGAAAAAATTGAGGATGGATTCATCGTTCAGAACCTTCCCAAAGATGTAAAACCGAGTTCTTCGCATGCGCGGATCAAGTTAAAAGTTCGCGGTGGACCCAAGGGCGGAATTCAGGAAGATGTCTACATCCGGATGATGAAATCGAATGACGTGTACAAGGCTAAAACTGACGACGATGGGGACGTTACGCTCATGCTACCGATTCGTGCAAAGTACTTCGTAGACTTTCTCTATCAGCGTGGTGCCGAACAAATTGACCTATCGCGGGTGAAGGGAATTGCTCTTCAGGAAAAGACCATCAATTACGAACCTGACCCGCGTCTGTCGAACATCGAAAATTTCATCCCCACCATTGAGGAACTGATTGAATTCGACATGCACAACTTCGTCGAAGCACACTATCCCGAACCCACACAAGACAATGTTGAGTTTTACCTCAAATGGGGAAATAAATTCAATGTAGAATCGAAAGAAGCCTTATTGGAAGTGGGAATGAGCGTAAAGTACAAGGATAACATTCAGCGCAATATCCCGCTGAATATCTGTTTCGTTATCGACAAAAGCGGATCCATGATGGGAGCGGACCGAATCGAGCAACTAAAGCAGTCGCTGATTGATTTTATTGGTGAACTGGATGCAAAAGACATCGTTTCCATTGTCGTTTTCGAAAGTGACGCACGACTGGCTGTTCCCGCAGAACCGCTCGGAGACAAACAAAAAGCGATCGACATCATCCATGCAATTCAGGCCGGTGGAGGAACGAATATCTACAACGGTATGGTCATGGGCTTTGATGAAGTACTCAAAAAGAAATCATCCCATACAGTTAATCGTCTGATCCTTCTTACGGATGGTTACGGTGCAATGCCACCACAAGAAGTAATCGACAAAGCAAAGTCGTACATCGCCAAAGGAGTTGAGCTTTCGGCTATCGGCGTTGGAACGGGCTACAACGAAGCATTATTGACGCAGTTGGCATCTGCCGGAGGAGGCCATATGCACCTCGCTGGAACATCCACCAATATTCAGGAAGCATTTCAGGCAGAATTACGATCTATCCTCTCCCCTATGGCAAAGGATGCGCAGCTTACCGTAAAATACAACGATGCAATCGTGTACCGCCAACTTTTTGGATATCACAACGAAGTAGTAACGAAAGGACAGATGCAAGTGGAAATCCCTCATCTCTTTGCCGGTTTGAGCAAGATGGCATTGATCAAATTCGACCTTCACCATCCGACTCCGGCGATTGTTGACCAGAAGGTGGAGGTAACACTTGAGTACACGGATATCGAAACGGGGAAAAAAGTGGTTCGAACGAAGAATTGTAAGCCCGAATGGACCGATGCGACGGGGGAACTGGACATGGCGATTGACAAAGAGCACAAGAAAGCCATGGCCGTGGCCGTTGCCAACCAATCTTTGAAAGTGATGTCAGAAGCATTCCATTCCGGAGATCGTGCAAAGGCGGAAGCAGCCGTTCGCAATGCGATGGAACAGATCAGGCAATTGTTCCCTGATGCTCAGCCGACGGCACTTCTGGAACTTACTGAAACCCTGAAGGAATACGTCTGGGCGTTTGAGAACATCAAAATTGTTGCGAATTCACAAAACTAACGGATGGCCGACAGTGAATTGATTTCCAGCTCGTGTGAACCCCAGA
>JAURNA010000085.1 GCA_030830385.1 Crocinitomicaceae bacterium
CGAGACGATCCACCTTGTCCTTGAGCTCAGATTCCCGGGTTTTCAATTCACCGGTTTTCGCTTTAGCGGCATTGGCTTCTTCCTGCTTTCCTTCGCGAAACAGTAAGCCAATTTGCCTGGAAATCTGGTTCATTTCTGCTGCAATCGATTCAAGCGAACCCTTACTCGAACGCCATTCAGCGTCCAATTCCAAAATTTCCTGCACAATCGGCGCAGCATCAAAGTGACGTTTTTCCAGCCCTTTGATAATCGCGTCAGATTCCGTTCTCAATCGTTGAATTTCAAGCATTGCTTCCTGTATTTGGGTGCGAATTTAGCCGTTTTCATAGAATTTCGGATAGGCTTAATCCACATTATTGTTCAATAAAAAAGGAGCCCCTGAGAGCTCCTGTCGATCTTTTTGTCGATGTTCAATTAAGCCTCAGCAGTTTCGAATGGAACTACCGATACAAACGAACGATTGTTTTTCTTCTTGCGGAATTCAACCAAACCGTCAGTCAAAGCGTACAAAGTATGATCTTTTCCCATACCTACATTTTGACCCGGATGATGCTGGGTACCACGCTGACGAACAATGATGTTCCCTGCAATCGCGGCCTGACCTCCGAAAATTTTCACTCCCAGTCGCTTGCTTTCTGACTCACGACCGTTTTTAGAACTACCGACTCCTTTTTTATGTGCCATCGTTGTAAAATTTGCTCCTGACGATTCAGGAATTATGCTTTAATATCTTTAATCGTAATCGCAGTAAACTGCTGACGATGTCCGTTCTTCTTACGGTACCCTTTTCTTCGCTTCTTCTTGAAAACGATTACTTTGTCACCTTTCACATGCTCTTCTACCTTCGCAGAAACCTTAGCACCTTTTATAGCCGGGGCGCCAATCTGAACATCTCCTCCGTTGTCTACAAGAAGAACCTTATCGAAGTCTACCTTCTTTCCTTCTTCTGCATCCAAACGGTGAACATAGATCTTCTGGTCTTTTTGCACCTTGAACTGCTGCCCTGCTATCTCTACAATTGCGTACATAATAGCTTTTCTTATTGTTTCTTTAATCCAAAAATTGGACGACAAAGGTAGCGGTTTTTGTTAACAATTCAATGTGGAGAGGAATTTATTTCATTCTTCCATTTTCGCCGGGTACGAATACAGCGCCCATCCGTTAGAAAAACGATCCATTGGTGCAATGCCATTCCGTTGGAGTAAACGCCAGTTATGCATCAGGACATGTTTGTCCCATTGCTGCTCAAATTGTCCCTCGTTGAAAAGGATCAGTGCCTTCTCACGGTTGACTTCAATGGTGTCCTTCCACAGGTTGATGTAGTCGAATGACAATCCTCTGCCTTGAAGTGCAGGGTCTATCCAGAATGTATACAATGTCTCTCCCTGGTGCGTTTTCATACTTTCCGCCAACTCCAGTTCGAGTTGCTGTTGTTTGTAGACAATACGGAAACTATATCCGGCGAGCCCAAGGTTGATAAGTAAGGATACTGTTAAAGCAATCGTTACAAATGGTTGTTTCATACGAGCGCTGATCATTTCAAAGCTACCATAAAACAACACGACAACCAGCGGTATTTCGATCACCAAAAAGCGCTTGTTCTGGAAGTAGATGGTTCCGATGAACAGAGAATAGAGAACGATCGAAGCAACCATAACCTTTTGAATGGGAAAGCGTTTGAGGAGGGCTATAGTTAAAAAAAACGTTCCTGCGAAGAAATAAGCCGGATGAAAAAAAGCGAAGAATGAATAAAAAAGGTTCGGAACGGATTTATGCACGATTCCATGGCTTCCCTCTGCGGTAAGGTTGAACCAGTTCATCGGGTTCAGGATGTCGCTGTATTCCACGCCGTCACCAGCCAGCTGGGCAGTAGGGACAGCGAAAATACTAAGAGCTACAACTGCCACGCCGGGCATTGAAAGCGCAAGCATTCCGAAGTTTCGATTTCGAATCAGATGGTAAACGGCCGCAATTCCGGGGATAAGGACCATGATCAACGCGGCATTGCGTGTTAACAATGCTCCGATCATACAATAAAGACCCGTTAACAAGGCAATTGAGCCCTGGTTTTTATGAAATCGATAGTAGGAATAGAAGGAGGCTGTCACAAAGAATGAGCACATCGCTTCGGACATGCTGCTCAGACCAAAACGCAGGAAATAAGGAGAAAACGCCAGGAAAGTAAGAATGTAAAGTCCAACTGTATTGGTTGTTGCTGCGGGGTACAAGAGCCTGATGAACTTCCACGAAACAACGAGCGTTCCACCGTAAAAAAGCAGCGATACCAATTGTCCGGATGCCAATTCATCGAAAACCAGCGAAAAAATAGCGATCATTAAAGGGTATCCCATCGGCCAATTGAAGGCTTCGAGTTCACCTCCCGTAAGTACGTTGTTCTTCAAAACCTGACTGTACCGAAGGTATTCATAGGCATCCTGACCGTAGGCACCGTCAAACTGCAGGACAATGCACGCCGCGAATAGTGTTGCGCACAATGACCAGAAAATAATCGGCCAGCGGTATTTCATCAAGAAGCTCATGCAATAAAAGTAATCACTATTTGGTAGCGACGCTTTTGCGCTGTTTGAGCTTCGGAATCACGTTTGCTGCGAAAACCCCTGCCAGAATGATCATCATCGACGTTACGTGCATTGAGTTGATCTCCTCCTGAAATGAAAGCCCAATGAGTACGGCCGTAATCGGAATCAGATAGGTAACGCTGCTTGCAAACAAAATGGATGAACGTGCAATGAGAATGTTGAATAAGAACACGGCAAAAGCCGTCCCGATGAGGCTCAAAATGCCAATGTAGATGAGAGACGTTTTGGCATCCGGGTTGGATTGTAAGGTCTCAAACGATCCGTTGAACCCGGTGATAATCAGCGATGGCCAAAGGATGATAAAGAAGGAAAGTGCTGTGATTTCAAAACTCCGTAAGCCTTGAAGCGTATGCTTGATGATCGTTACGCTTATGGCATAAAATAAGTTGGCAAGAACAATGGCTCCAACGTGAAGGACATTTCCCGTATTGGACAAATTCCCACCGGATAAAGTCAACGCAACGATACCAACAGTTCCAATTGCAACGCCGACCAGTTGAATCCAGGTCAACCTGTCCTTAAAAATCAGAAACCCGAGAATGAGTGCAAAGATCGGGGTGAAGCTATTCAGCATTCCCGCGTACCCCGAAGAGAGCGCTGTCTCGGCGTAGGTGAACAAAAATGCAGGAAAGAAATTTCCGGCAAATCCGACAACTGATAGAAGGAGGAATGTTTTCCAGGATGTAATCTTACGCCAATGACGCAGAGCAATGGGAGCCAACGCTATACCCGCAATCGATATTCGGAGTGAAGCCACCTGATGATCCGCAAAGACCTCGCTTCCGTCCGAAGCATACATGCCAAGCTTCATTAGGATGAAGGAACTGCCCCAGACAACTCCGAGAACAATCAGCACGATCCAGTTTCCAAGTACGACAGGCACGTGCAAATGTACATCAAAATTCAGGCCTGACAAATGGCTTTATTTATCAACATTTAATATTATGCCCCACTTCTTACCACTTTTAAAAAATCCCTATAGAATAAAGGATTAAAAAGAAATAGTGTAACATTTTCGAATTAAAATCGTTTATATTTATCAACAATATGAAATAAGGTGGTAAAAAGTGGTAAAAATCAAGTAATTTTATCCATTAATAATCCGTCATGGCAGGACTAGTAGGCGAATACGAGGTGAAGTTGGATGCGAAAGGACGCTTCCTGTTTCCTTCCGGATTACGGAAGCAGCTTCCGCCTGCAGGTCAGCGAGATTTCATGTTGAATAAGGGTTTTGAAGATTGTTTGACACTTTTTCCGCTACAGGAATGGGAGGTGTTGAGCGAACGACTGTCAAAGTTGAACCTCTTCAAGCCCAAAAACCGGATGTTCTATCGATTGTTTCACCAGGGAGCAAAGCTGGTGAGCCTAGATCGCGCAGGGAGAGTGCACATACCTGTTGCACACCTGGAGAGAGTGGGATTGAAGCAAGAGGCAATGCTGATTGCTTACAACGATCGGGTGGAAGTCTGGGACAAAGTCAAGTACTTCGAAATGATCGAAGGGTCCATGGCAGATTTTGCGGATTTGGCAGATGAAGTAATGGGGGACCTTGATCATGAAGCAGAATAGTGCGTATCACATACCGGTAATGCTTGAGCCTTGTCTGGAGGGATTGAATATCCGTCCAGATGGAGTGTACGTCGATGCTACCTTCGGTGGCGGAGGACATTCACGTGCTATTTTCGATCGACTCGATGGAGGAGTCCTGATCAGTTTTGATCAGGATCCGGATGCGAAAGAAAATGCGTGGGATGCGGAGAACTTCCATTTTGTTGCTGCGAATTTCGCGTACATAAAAAACCACCTTCGCTTACTCGGAATCAAGGAAGTAGACGGGATTCTGGCTGATCTTGGAGTTTCTTCTCATCAGTTTGATGTGACCGATCGTGGCTTTTCCATTCGCGGAGATGCTCCATTGGACATGCGCATGAACCAGGCCGGAGAACAAACTGCTGAACGAGTGGTGAATGATTATCCGGAAGAAGAACTGACCCGCGTGTTTCGTTCCTATGGTGAAATTCGCAATGTTGGCAAGCTGGTTCGATCAATTGTTTCTGCACGTCGTTCCGGGAAGCTCAAGACGACCGGACAACTCGTGGAAATTGCGGAAAGCTGTGCTCCGAAGAGAAAGGAAAATAAATACCTGGCCCAGGTGTTTCAGGCGGTTCGCATTGAAGTGAATAATGAAATGGAAGTGCTGGAAGCATTTCTTGAGTCAACGGAAACCGTGTTAAAGCCCGGAGGTCGATTGGTGGTCATGTCCTACCACTCTCTCGAAGATCGAATGGTGAAAAACTACATGAAGCGCGGTTCGGTATCCGGAGAGATTACCAAAGATTTTTACGGAAACATCCAGAAGCCATTTACAGAAGTGGTTCGAAGACCCATTGTGCCTACGAACGCAGAAATAGAACAAAACAGTCGCGCCCGCAGTGCGAAACTCAGAATAGCCGAGCGAAATGGAGAATGAATTCATCGATAAGGAAGGTCTTGAAGCGCTGGAGGAGGTGCAAAAGGAGAAGAAACGCAAGGAAAAGGAGCGCAAGGAAAGACGACACTGGTCAAAACGAAAGAAAAACTCGAAAGTTCCGGGCATGTTCGTGCAGATTTTGAACGGCGATTTCCTCTCGAAGGAGTTTGTACTTGGAAACCTTGGCTTCATCTTATTCGTGATGTTCCTTCTGTTATTGACCGTAGGAAAGGGGTATTACGGAAAACAATTGTCCAAGGACGTTGACGAAGCACAGAAGGAATTGGATGAAATGACCGCTGACTATGTGGAAGCGAAAGCACGCATGGAAGAGGAAACAAGACGATACAGGCTGGTTCAGCAGCTTGGACCAAGAGGACTCGTGGAATCTGAAGATTCAACAAAGGTGATCCGACTTAAAAAGGTGGAATA
This sequence comes from Crocinitomicaceae bacterium, assembly GCA_030830385.1. Lineage (GTDB taxonomy): Bacteria > Bacteroidota > Bacteroidia > Flavobacteriales_D > Crocinitomicaceae > UBA4466. Next base: position 5,503 of record JAURNA010000085.1, read on the forward strand.
ATACATGGAGGAAAAGAAAGACATATAC
>JAURNA010000006.1 GCA_030830385.1 Crocinitomicaceae bacterium
AGAACTGATTCCAAAGCGTATGACGACTCCAATCCGCCCAGTAGAGGTCGCTTCTTCCTTCCGGATGTGCAATCGTGGGGGTCAAAAAAGTCGATTGAATCGTGAAGGTTGGAACGGCTTTGAAAGGCTGTACTTTCACGCGAACTCCTGCGGATGTCAACCCTATTCTGGACGAGTCGGTATTCGCAAAGCTGTACGCCGCAGCAATGCCGCCTAACGACGTATTCGAAGATCGGCCCGAGAGACGAACGTTCAGATCAATTCCCAGATTGACGCGTTTGTTGTTGGTGACGCCCAGGGTGTATTGAAACAAATGAGTAACAAAAGTTTCCCGTGAATTCGTATAATCAACTCCCAACCAATTGTTTCGGTTTTGAGTGTACAAAGAATTGAACAGGGTAACATCCATTTGTCCTTTTCCCAAAAGACTTCCAGCGTTGAACAACTGCAAGTTAAGTGGCCTGTCTGCTGTGGAATCTATGGGGTCAACGATGGTCATTGCATCGTTCAGGGTCCAATCATATGGGTAATACTTGATGGAATAATCGTCTGGGATTGATTCATCCCGGTGTTCGTTGATGAAAGCGAGAATGTTCTTCGGACGCGTACCGAAATCCTCCGCGTACCAATTGAAAATTTCCGAAATCGCTACGGATCGATTTACAGAATCCACCCGAATGAAAGAAGGGTCGTTGATGGTCATTCGGGTTTGTTTGTTCAATTGGTCATCCAGGGGTACTGATCTGTACGCTTCAGATGAGATTGGCGGACATCCAACGGCGCCACAAACCAGTGCAAAGTGAAGTCTGGGATCCTTGAATTCTTTTCGGATGATTTCATTTTCCAGGGCATCGAGCGAAATCCACTCACCCGATAATAGAATGTCTTTTGAAGTGAAAAACTCCGGATCTGAATGCGGTGAGGTTATGGGATATTGACTCACGACTTTTCGAATTACAAATAGGTTGTAAGCATTGATCAAATATGCTTTTCGATCGTCACCTGTGATTTCTGTATCCCCCAAGTAACGTATCAGTTCGGGAAGCAAACTGTCGTATTCGAGTGCAGAATACGATACCCGTGAATCCGCGCAATACGTTCCGAAAAAGGAATCTGCAGTGGAAAAAAAGTCAAAGGTTTGGGCATTGCTTTTCGATGAGAAGAGCATCGCAAATAAGAAAAAGGCTGAAAGGATTTTCATAATCGATCATGTTCCGGATTTGGAAGGTTTGAGTCTGTCTTTGCTTCGCAAGGGGAAATTATGATTGGTGCTGACATTGTTCAAGGGTTAATTATAGGTAAATTTAGTTAAATAAAGAAAGCATAAGTATGCGCACATTTGCAATCATAACCCCGTATATATTCGTTGTTAGCCAACATCTTTTGGGTCAAATTACGTTTGAGGACTTGCATCCTGAACAAACCGGCGTTCATTTCGTAAACCGGCTGATAGAAACACCTCAGATAAATGTTTTAACCTATCCGTATTACCACAACGGTGGTGGAGTTTGTGTCGGTGACTTGAACGGTGATGAACTTCCCGACCTGTACTTCACGAGTAATATGGAACAGAATGCACTCTATGTCAACAAGGGAGGCATGAAGTTCGAAAACGTTACCCCTTCTACACCCATTCATGGCGATCGTGGCTGGGCAACAGGAGCGTGTTTCGTAGACATCAACCAGGATGGCTTACTGGATATTTACGTGTGCAAGTCGGGTAATCTGGAAGAAGACATGCGCCGGAACAAATTGTACATCAACAAAGGCAATTTGCAGTTTGAGGAAAACGCAGCTGATTACGGGCTTGATGACCCTTCGTACTCAACGCAGGCATATTTCCTTGATTACGACCTCGACGGTGATCTGGATATGTACTTATTGAATCACCCCATTACGCCATATGAGGGTGATTCGAGCAACGCTATACTCCATAATTTACCGAGAGATCCGAACGCCGGCGATAAATTGTTTCGGTGCGATAGTGGTAGGTATGTGGATGTCAGCCAGGCTGCCGGAATTGAGGGGAGTCCCATATCATACGGACTCAGCGTCTCCATAGGAGATTACAACAACGATGGGTATCCGGATATGTACGTGTGCAACGATTTCATGGAACATGACTACCTGTACATGAACAACCGGGATGGAACTTTCACGGATAAAATTGATGCTAACGTCCGGCATATTTCCAATTTTTCCATGGGGTCAGATGTCGGAGACATCAACAATGACGGACTGCTCGATATCATGGTGGCGGATATGGCGGCAGAAGATAACTTCAGATCGAAGGCAAATATGTCCGGAATGAACCCGGAACGATTTTGGAAATATGTGAACAACGATTTCCATTATCAGTACATGATCAACACTTTGCAATTGAACAACGGTAACGGTGAATTTTCGGAAATTGCCCAATTGGCAGGTGTCGATAAAACGGATTGGAGCTGGGCTCCATTGTTCGCGGACTTCAACAACGATGGTTTGCAGGATCTGTTTGTTACGAATGGATTAAGAAAGGAAGCGCGAAACAACGATTTCGTGAAGCGAAAGAAAAAATACCTGGAAAAAATGGAAAGGTATCCGGATAGTGTACAGTATTATATGCGTACGATTCTCGATGATATGCCCGTTGAGCAGTTGGCGAATTACCTGTTCACAAATAAAGGAAATTTAACGTTCGATAATACCGACAATACAGGTCTCGAACGTCCTACCTTTTCCAATGGAGCCGCGTATGCCGACCTGGATAACGACGGTGATCTCGATTTAGTGGTGAACAACATTGATCATCCGGCTGCGATCTACAGAAACATAACTCCCAAAGGAAATTACCTCAACATTCGCCTTGAAGGACCTGCGTCCAATCCATTTGGAATTGGTGCCAGGATTACCGTCGTGGACAACGAACGAACACAATACAGAGAGCACTATGTCAGTCGCGGATATTTGTCCTCATCCGATCCAACCGTTCACGTTGGTATCGGTGCGGTATCCAGCATCAATCTTGTCGAAGTGGTATGGCACGATGGTTCTGTTTCCCGATCCGTTGATGTTGATCCCAATCAGACGATAACCCTTCGTCACAAAGAAGCGGTCTTAACAAAGCCATATGAGCGAGAGATTGATTGGATCAACACGCAAATTGGTGAACTCGATTTCCGCCATGTTGAGAACGCGTTTGATGATTTTGATCGCGAGGTGTTGCTGCCACACAGAATGAGTACACAGGGGCCTGCGATTGCGGTTGCCGATGTGAACAATGATGGACGCGAAGATTTTTACGTGGCGGGAGCAGTCGGTCAGTCCGGATCCATGTACCTTCAAGGTGCAGATGGAACATTTATACCAGGTAGAATCAACACACGCCATCCGGAAAGAGAAGAATCCGCTGTGCACTTCTTCGATGCGGATGGAGATAAGGACCTCGACATGTACATCGGATATGGTGGAAATGAATTCGAAAACGGATCTGAACAATTGAAAGACGAGCTGTATCTAAACAACAACGGCGCATTCGAGCTCGCGTCAGAATCACTTCCCGACTTGAGCATTTCAACCGGTTGTGTATCTTCCTGTGATGTTGACAACGATGGAGATCTCGATCTGTTCATCGGAAATAGACTGACGCCGGGAAAATACCCATTTGCGTCACCCAGTTTTATTTTGATAAACAAAAAAGGCTCTTTTTTTACAATGCCAGCGGAAGCCGCCCCCGATCTTGAGAATCTCGGGATGGTAACAAATGTGATTTGGAATGACGTGAATGACGATGGCTCTCCTGACCTTATCCTGAGTGGTGAATGGATGCCAATTACGATTCTGGAACAGCATGACGGCAAATTCCTGAATCGAACTGCTGAACACGGCCTGAAGGGAACCGAAGGTTGGTGGTTTGGAATGACCGGCGGAGACATCGATGGAGACGGGGATATCGATTTAATTGGAGGGAACCTGGGATTGAACTACAAGTACCACGCTACTCAGGAAGGTCCGTTTCAAGTGTATTCAGAAGACATTAATGGCGACGGTAAGAACGATATTGTGCTTGGTTACAATCAGGACGGAAAGACCTTCCCTCTGAGAGGAAGACAATGTTCTTCTGAGCAAATTCCTGAAATAAAAGAGGCTTTTCCGACCTATACCGATTTCGCATCGGCAACGCTGCAAGATGTCTACGGACAGAAACTTGAAGAAGCTTTGCACATGAGTATATCGGACTTCAGCAGTTGTCTCTTCATCAACGATGAAGGCGAATTCGTCCGAAAAAACTTCCGGCACGATTACCAGCTGTTTAATTGGAATTCAGTACATCTTCTGGACGTAAACGGCGACGGCGAGCTTGATTTGGTTACTGCGGGGAATTTGCACGAAGCTGAGGTGGAAACTCCGCGGTGTGATGCAGGAAATGGACTGGTTCTTTTGGGGGATGGCAACTTCTCGTTCAATAAAGTTCTAACCACTCAAAGAAATTGGGGTCAGGGGAATGTGAAAACCCTCGCTCCAATTGTCATCAATGGCAAGCAATCCATACTTGTTGGTACAAATGACGGCCCATTGAAAGTGCTTACTTTTGAGTAAAGACTGCTACTTCAATTGAATGAGTGCATCCTTTGCAGACGTTACCGGTTGGTTACACGTTTTGTTTCTGCACACATAAATGGTCGTCTGGCCCTTGATGAATTTACCATCCAGCAGTTCTAATCGACCTTTCTTAGTTGTTCCGTACAGTAGGATGTGGGGTAAATAATCTTGATCGATCTCGCGCGCCTTCCCGACGGCATCATTGCCTACAATCGCTACTTCATAGGGCTCATCAACCAGCATAAGAGCAGCACTCGCCCAGTTTCCGTAAGCATAGAGATCTTCATACATAGCGTCTTCCATTTGTGTCAACATGTTTCTGGCTACCTCGATGTATTGTTCATTTCCGTAATAATGATAAAGCGCAATCAGGTTTTTGCACATCGCTGAATTTGAGGAGGGCATAACTCCATCATGGATGTCGTACTCACGACTGATGAGAGATGCAGTTGGGCTGTAGTAGAACATTCCGCTCGTTTCATCGTAAAAATCGCACAGCGCGTGGTCTGCTATCGATTTTGCTTTTTTGAGCCACTTTTCATCAAACGTCGATTGATACAATTCGATAAATGCATCAATGGTGAATGCATAATCGTCTAAAAACCCGGTAATGCTTGCCTTTCCGTCTTTGAAGCTCCGCTGGATGCCTCCTCTTTTTTCAATCATGTACTTCGAGAGAAATCGTGCGTTATGCAGGGCGTAATCCAGGTACTCTTCGTTTTGGAATGCCCGGTAGGCTTCGAGATTTGCTTTGAGCATTAACGCATTCCATGAGGTCAGAATCTTGTCGTCAATGGCCGGAAGAACACGTTGTTTGCGCGCCTTGAGCAAATCGAGTCTGGCTGAGTTCAAGGCCGCAATAAACTGAAGCGAGTCGTAGTCGTAAAAAGGTAACATTTGGGAAATGGACCGGGTTCGGTACAAAATGTTTTTCCCGTTTTCCCAGTTGCCTTTTTTGCTGCAATTGAAGTATTCCATGATGGCGGGTGCATCTTCATTTAAAATCGTCTCTAATTCTTCGTACGACCAAGTGTAAAAAGTTCCCTCTTCTCCCTGGCTGTCTGCATCAATGGATGAATAGTAACCTCCATTTTGATGACGCATCTCATCATTTACAAATGCCAGTGTTTCTTCGGCAATGCGTTTGTATTGATCGTTTTTTGTTTGTTGCCATGCGTGTACATACAGGCTGATCAATTGTGCATTATCATAGAGCATCTTCTCAAAGTGAGGGACACGCCACTTATCATCCGTGGAATAACGTGCGAACCCTCCGGCCAGCTGATCATTGATGCCTCCTTTTCCCAAATTGTCCAGCAACGTGTAGACCGGATTCTCGGAGCTACCGTTGGTTTTTTCGAGTTCAAGAACGAATTCCCAAAATACAGGAGAGGGAAATTTCGGTGCTCCCTTTCGACCGCCAAACAACGTATCGAATTGTGGTAAAACGGACTGGTAGGCACTGTTGATGATATTGAGTTCAAATTCTTGACTGGAAACGGAAACGGGGTTGAATTTCCCGACGCTGGTAATTCCTTCTGTAAGTGCAGCCGCATATGCAATTAAGGAATCGGGTTTATCGGCATAGTTGTTGTGAAAAAAATCCAGAATGTCGGACCATTGGTCATTGGGGAAGTACGTTCCGGCAAATACAGGACGTCCATCGGGCAGAGCGATTACGTTGAGAGGCCATCCGCCTCTTCCCGTCAGTAGCTGAGCAGCTTTCATGTAAACCTGATCAATATCCGGTCGTTCTTCACGATCCACTTTAATGGAAACATAATGTTGGTTCATTGTGTGTGCTATCGAAGTATCCTCGAAGGATTCTTCTTCCATAACATGGCACCAATGGCAGGCGGAATAACCAATGCTGATGACCAGAAGCTTGTTGTATTCTGCTGCTTTGTCAAGGGCTTTATCTCCCCAGGGGTACCAGTCAACAGGGTTGTGGGCATGCTGTTGCAGATACGGACTTGACTCGTGAATCAATTCGTTTGTGTAGTCGTGTTGTGCCATTGACGGCAGGCTGCATAACGATGACAAAACCATGAGTGTATATGCCGGGAATGATCGTAACATGGAATTCAAAGGGATGACTTTCGGGATTCAAAGAAATGGGTCAAAGGGAAAGCGAATGCAAAAAAAAGACCCGCCGGAGCGGGTCTTTTCAGAACGTGTATTTCTTATTGCTTGATCACACGAACCATTGAGTTATCCATTCCATCTGTTACGTTTACAATGTATACGCCGGATTCGAACGGAGAAAGATCAATGGTACCTTCTTTTTCGAGTGCAGTGTCTTCCACTACTACTTTTCCTGTTATATCAGTAACTGTCATTGTGATACCATCAGTAAGTGTTCCAACGGTGTAGTTGAATACTCCTGAAGATGGGTTCGGGTAGATGGCCATTCCAAGGTCAGCAACCAACCCTTCGATACCTGCACAAGCATCCACTGTGATGACAACAGAACCAATTGCAACACATCCAACGCTATCTGTTACATTAACAGAGTAGTTGTATGTACCTGTCCCAACAGTTGCGCCGTCTACAGTGATAATTTGTGTTGTAGAAGCATCGGACCAATCGTATGTTCCGCCCGGGTTACCTGCATCAAGTGTTGTGGATCCGTTTACACAGATTGTTTGATCATCACCAAGATCAACCACTGGATATGATTCTACCAAATAAACTACGTCGATCAATAAGCATTCGTTTGTATCGATCACAGTTACAGAGTATGCTCCGGGCCCCGTGGTTTGAATGGTCTGTGTAGATTCCGTCGTGTTCCAGAGGTAATCAACTCCACCAGGTCCGGCGTCAAGTATAGGCTCGTTTCCCGGGCAGTAAACTATCGTAGCATTTCCAAGGTCAACTTGTGCTACTTCTACTTCGATTGTATCGTTGAGTATACAGTTTCCACTTTCGTCTGATTTCTCAACAGAATAGAAACCGGGTGTGTTGACACTAATTATCTGGCTGGTATCACCAGTAGACCACATGTAGTTATAGGATATCAGCGCATCTGCACCTGCATCCAGTTGAGTGGTGTCAGGGTAACATACGACACGGTAGTCTTCCAGTTCCGGAGCAGTGTAATACCTTATTATAAACACCGAGTCACGCGCCCACACTCCGTATGTACCGAGTACATCTACCCAGTGCCATCCTGTTGCTTGGCTTTGGGAGAATTGAGTTGTTTCACCGGTACTCCACGAGTAAGCATCCCATCCCAAACCTGGATCAGCAGCTGCACCAAGAATCGTGTCACAGATAGATATTGTATCTGCGAATGGGTCAAATACAGGAGGTGCTGCAACTGCGAAATTGTCAAATGCGAATCCCTCAAGCGTTACAGATGCGTCTGACCCGAAATTTACTCGGAATCTCACTGATGATTCAGCGAAAAGTGCGGTAGGAATGGAGTGACTGGCATGTACCCAGCTGTCAACGTTTTCTCCTGTCCATCCTTCTTGGTAACCTGCAGGGCCCCCGTTGATCGTGTTGTCATTGTACCAGTTCGGGTCTCCGAAGTTGCCGAGCAGGGTCCATGAAGTTCCATTGTCAGTAGAAAATGTAATGTTTGAACCATCCCATGAGTTTTCACACTCACTGCGGTATGCCAGTGCTACATGCTCGGTTCCTGTAGCCTGGGTAAGGTCAAAACAAGGGCTTTCTACCCATGCGTTAGCACTATTGCTGTAGTTGGATGTAAGACCTGTTGCGAAACAGCTGTCTCCGGAGAACGCTGAGTTCATCTGAGCTTGAGCCGGTGTGCCAAATTCCCAGTTACCGTTGGTTGCGCCGTTTGTTGTGTTGTATTCCTGCCATCCCGCTCTACCATTTTCAAAGTCTTCCAGATACGGGAATGTACTTACGGAAGGCACGCTAGTAAGAGAGGCCGTCATTGTATTGTCTACCAGATTTGAATCTACGTTACTCCAAACAGTAACGTTGATGTTATAAGTACCCAGAGTAGAGTAGTCAACAGATTGAGAGAATGTATGCACGTATGTTCCTCCAGGTGCAATAGCACTTGTAAGAACAACCGTATCAACGATGGTGTTACCCATGTCGTCCATATACATAATGATCAATGAATCTCCAGGCTGGTGACCCGATAAACCAATCTCTGAGAGAGTGGTTCCGGGAGTAGAGATTCCTGTGTTACATCCACTCGGAGGAATGCCGTCAATGGAAGCTACAGCAATATCTTTAGGATATACTTGGTAAACTGAGATATCATCCAATGCACAATCGGAAAAGAAGTCTGATCCTGAAATGAATCGAAATCGAACGCGTACAGAATCTGTGCCAGCCAGATCAATAAGGCTTAGATCAGCTTCTTTCCAGAGATTTTGGTTGTCTGTAACTGGCCCCCAGAGTATACCCCAAGCTCCGTTGGCTCCAACTGCCGTGTCTACGTATAGGTTACCCATTGTTGATCCATACTGATGACGCCAGAAGCTTAAGCTTGGTGAGGGGATTGCGGAGAAATTCAGGTACGGACTTACCAGATGGAAATCGACGTTTGGATACCCTGTTCCGTTACCACTGGCCTCAGCATATATATAACGCCCTGTAATTGTTCCTAGGGTATGGTCTACGGAAGGACCTGTGTCAGTAGAACTGGTTCCGTCCACGTCAACAGTCCAGTCAACATCGTGTCCAGCTGAAGCGGGGGCTGCATTGTCTCCGTTCATCCACGTGTTGCCTGTAAATGTGTAAATAGGACCACTTCCGGTAGGGCCAGTAGGCTGAGTCTCGAAATCTTCCACCCAAGGGAAGGAACTGATTGTTTGACCGAAAGATGCAGTACCCACAACAGTAAATAGCAAGAAAAGTAGCTTTTTATTCATATCAGATTGATTTAAAGTGTTTATGCCAAAGTTAAGAAAAAAGTAATAGTGGCATTAAACATATCCATTCATTGAGATTCCAAAAAATATTCAGCGGTAGGTTAGAAATATTTACGAGAGAAGAATTGGCTAATTTTTAGAGCAAGGCAGCTGAATGATTAAAATGTAGTCAAAAAAAAGACGAATAGATAATCAAAAAGGGCTATATTTGTCCCTCGGTCTCGTTATAAATCATCATTTTTTATTGTATGTATTTGAATACGCACACCTACTACAGTATGCGTTATGGGGCTTTTGACGCAAAAACGCTTTTGGAACTTGCTGAATGTAAGGGGGTCGAAGCATTGGCGCTAACAGATATCAATACAACTTCTGCGTGTCTGAGTTTCATCCGTCAGGCACAGAAGTGCAATGTGAGGCCAGTCGTTGGTGTTGATTTCAGAAACGGAGTTCAACAACAGTTTGTAATGCTGGCGAAGAATAACCATGGGTTCGAGCAGATCAACAACTACCTGACCACTGTTCTTCATCATCAGCAGACCGTACCTTCTGTTGCCCCTATGCTGGGTAACGTCATTGTGATTTACCCGTTTGATAAACATTGCAAACGAACATTACGGTCGAATGAATACATCGGAATACGCCCGGAAGATATTCCTTTCATTCGCGCAGCAAAAACGGATGTATCAAAAGCGGTGATTTTGCAGACGGTGAGTTTTCGAAACAAACGGGATTACAATGCACATCGTTTACTGCGTGCGATTGACAACAATACGTTGCTGAGCAAGTTGGCGGTTTCGGAACAGGGAAAAGAACACCATCGTATGATTTCTCGGGAGCGCTTGCTGGTACTTTACGAAGAATTCCCCGAAGTCGTGGAGAATACCCGTCAGGTACTGGATGCCTGCTCGATTGATTTTGATTTTTCGGAAACAGCCGAACACCAGAACCAGAAAACTTATACAGGGTCGGAGGAGAAGGACATGGAATTATTGATCTGCTGTTGCAGAGAAGGAGTGGAATACCGGTACCCGAATGCTACAGAAGAAATCCATAGACGGATTGCCAAAGAGATTGAAACCATTCAGGCAATGGGATTCGTATCGTATTTTTTGATGAATTGGGACATCGTGAACTATGCCCGTTCCAAAGGGTATTTTTATGTTGGACGCGGAAGCGGTGCAAACAGTATCGTGGCTTATTTGCTTCGCATTACCGATGTGAATCCCATAGAGCTCGACCTCTATTTTGAACGATTCATCAATCTGTATCGAAAGAATCCGCCGGATTTCGACATCGACTTTTCCTGGAGAGATCGCGATGATGTGACGCGTTACATCTTCGAGCGATTCAATCATGTGGCCCTGGTGGCAACCTACAATACCTTTCAACGGAGGGCGGTTGTCCGGGAACTGGGAAAGGTTTTGGGTTTACCAAAGGAGGAAATTGATGGACTGGCGGTTGATGCATTGCCTCCGTGGAAGCGAACCCACCTCTCGGATTTGGTAATGAAGTACGCGGAATACATTCAGGGATTTCCCAGTCACCTGAGTGTGCACGCAAGCGGTATTGTCATTTCCCGGAAACCGATTCAGTATTTTTCGGCAACCTTTCTCCCGCCAAAAGGATATCCAACGCTTCAGTTTGATATGCACATATCCGAAGATGTGGGACTTTATAAGTTCGATATCCTCAGTCAGCGTGGGTTGAGCAAAATCAAAGATGCTCTGAACATCATCGGGAACAACTGCCCGGATGACCCGGAAATTGACATTCACGACATTCAGCGATTTAAGGAAGATAAACGGATTAAACACATGTTGCGCAACGCACAGGTAACAGGGTGTTTCTATGTTGAATCGCCCGCGATGCGCATGTTGTTGAGAAAATTGCGGGTAGATGATTACCTGGGGCTGGTTGCGGCGAGTTCGGTCATTCGGCCGGGAGTTGCAAAATCGGGAATGATGAATGAGTACATCAAACGGTTTCGTCATCCCGAACGACGAAAAGATGCCCATCCGGTGTTGTTGGAGCTCATGCCTGAAACCTATGGGGTGATGGTGTACCAGGAAGATGTCATAAAAGTGGCGCACTACTTTGCCGGACTTACCCTTGGAGAAGCCGACAAGATGCGACGGGGTATGTCCGGGAAATTTCGATCGAGAGAAGAGTTCCGGGCAGTGAAGAAGACGTTTTTTGATAACTGCATGGAGATCGGGTATTCCCATGCATTAACGGCTGAAGTGTGGAGACAAACCGAGAGTTTCGCCGGATACGCGTTTGCAAAAGGCCACTCGGCTTCGTATGCAGTGGAAAGTTATCAATGCTTGTTTCTGAAAGCGTATTATCCGCTTGAGTTTCTCGTAGCAACCATCAATAATTACGGTGGTTTTTTCAGTACGGAAGTGTATGTTCAACAGGCGAGAATGGAAGGAGGTAAGATTCATGCACCGTGCATCAATAAAAGTGAGTTGCAAACAACCATTAGAGGAAAGGAAATCTACCTGGGATTCCACCTTGTAAAATCAGTGGATCAAAAAACCGGTTTGACTATCCAACGTGAACGGGAAACCAACGGACCCTTTCTTCATTTCGATGATTTTCTGGATCGTGTACACATCGGTTTGGAACAGCTCGGTCTGCTCATTCGCATGAATGCCTTCCGGTTTACCGGAAAAGAAAAACGATTGCTGATGTGGGAAGCACATACAAAAGTCAACAAAGGAAAACCCATCGGGTTTATGCGTGATTTGTTTCGCATCGAACCGAAGAAGTACGAGTTTCCACGTTTGCATCACTCCCGTGACGAAGCTACGTTTGACCAAATGGAATTGCTGGGCTTTCCGTTAAACAGCCCGTTTACCATTGTTCGCGAAGACGATACTCTCTTTGTGCAGGCTGGAGATCTACACCATTATCACAACAAGGAAGTATGGATCAGGGGCTACCTGGTTCACGCCAAGAAAACCATTACGGCCGGAGGTGAACGGATGTTTTTCGGAACCTTTTTAGACGAAAAAGGCGAATGGCTGGACACGGTTCATTTCCCTCAGATTGCAGCACAGTTTCCCTTTCGGGGAAGAGGAGTGTACAAAGTTCGTGGCACCGTCAATATAGCATACGATTGCACCATTGTGCAGGCATCCTACATGGAGAAAATGGCCGTGGTGGAAGATCCACGGTACACAGAAGTAGAAGAAGTGAACAAGCCGGAAGGAGTGGTAACCCACAAACGGCACACCCACATTTTCAATTGATCGAATAAAGGGCGAAGGGCAGCGGGATGAATTTTTACTAAAAATCAGTATACATGGAGCGTTCCATTGTTCATTTGGATCTTGACACCTTTTTTGTGTCATGCGAACGGTTGATGGACAGCCGTTTGACGGGTAGGCCTGTCTTGATTGGAGGCACGACTGATCGTGGTGTAGTGGCTTCGTGCAGTTATGAAGCACGCAAGTTTGGAATCCATTCGGCGATGCCCATGCGGATGGCGAAAGAATTGTGCCCGGAAGCTGTCATTTTACGTGGCAATTCGGGTATATACAGCCAGTTTTCGGAAATTGTCACCGAAATTATCAGGGAAACCCTACCGCTCTACGAGAAAACATCCATTGATGAGTTTTACCTGGACTTGACCGGAATGGATCAATTTTTTGGATGCCACAAACTCGCGACGGAATTGCGACAACGAATCATCAAAGAGAGCGGACTTCCACTTTCATTTGGCTTATCCATCAACAAAACGGTTTCTAAAATTGCAACGGGGGAAGCCAAACCCAACAATGAAATGCGCATCGAAAATGGTACGGAAAAGCCGTTTCTGGCACCGCTTTCGGTGAAGAAAATTCCCATGGTGGGCGATCAAACCTACCGAACGCTGTGCAACCTTGGTGTAAAGCGTATACAAACCGTACAGGAGATGCCGGTTGAAGTCATGGAACGGGTGTTTGGAAAGCTCGGAACCACCATCTGGAAAAAAGCGCAGGGAATTGATCACTCTCCGGTAATTCCCCATCAGGAACGAAAATCGATTTCTACCGA
>JAURNA010000086.1 GCA_030830385.1 Crocinitomicaceae bacterium
GGACACCGTAATGCAGATTACGAGGCCGTATTCAAAGTGCTCGCTCTGTGTCAGGCAAACGGGTGGGACCCTGTCCTCGCATACGACAAATAGAAACTCAAAATCCACAGATATGGCAGCAATCCCCATAGTCAACCAAATGGACAAGCGCTACGGCATTGTCGCGGCAGTGTTGTTGCTAACTTCTACAATTGTACTACTGAACGTTTTGTACTATCAAATTCCAGATCCACCACCGAAAGACATTCCTTTGCATGCGGAAATGCCTCCTTTGGATGAGATTCAGTTGGAAAATTTGATTGTAGATGGTGGTGGTGGAAGCGGAGAGCCTACGGATGCTCCGATCGATCAACCCAAACCACAAACGCAGCAAGTATTGACGAATGATCGACCGGACAATACAACGACTCCAACCGGTCAGTCCAATCACACGAACGCAAATAACAATACCCACACGGCGAGTACGCCAAATCAGTCCAGTGACCCCTTCAATTCAGGAGGTATGGGCGGTGGAAACACGGGTGGCAGTGGTACGGGGTTTGGTCAGGACACAGGAACCGGAACCGGACCTGGCAATAACAGTGGCGGGGGCGCACGAACGCGTCTGAACGAAGTGAGTGTAAGTGGTATTCAAATCAACGTTACAGCCACAATTCATTTGAAGCTCACAATTGATACCAAAGGAAACGTGGTCAATGTAGAAAACATCAAATCGAAAACCACCACGACGGATCAAATTCTGATCAATCGCATCATCAACGCGGTGAAAGAACAAGTAAAGTACAGCAAAGGAAATGGGTTTTCCACGCAGTACTATACAGTCAAAGTAAGACCGAACTAGCATGACGTACAGCGAGGCAACAAATTGGTTGTTTCAGCAATTCCCTTCGTATCAGCTCATGGGCTCGAAAGCATTCAAGCCTACCCTTGACAACACGTACGCAATTCTCGCGCTTTTCGACAATCCTCATGAGCGTTTGTCGTTTGTACATGTGGCGGGAAGCAACGGAAAAGGAAGTGTGTGCAGCATGGTGGCCTCTTCCCTTACGGAAGCGGGGTTTCAAATTGGGTTGTTTACCTCGCCACACATTCAGGATTTCACAGAGCGAATTCGCGTCAATGGTGTTTGTATTTCCGAGGAAGATGTAGTGGACTTCGTAGATCGAATCCAAAAGGCAGATTTATCCTTTGAACCGTCGTTCTTCGAAATGACATTTGCCCTATCTCTCGTGCACTTTGAACGATCAAAATGCGATTTGTGCGTTATTGAAACGGGGCTGGGCGGGCGTTTGGACGCAACCAATGTCATCTCCCCTATTTTATCCATCGTTACGGGCATTAGCCTTGAACATACGGACATGTTGGGTGATACACTGGAAAAAATAGCCGCTGAGAAAGCCGGAATCATTAAAAAGAACATTCCTGTGATTTTGGGGAAAGGTTGTGAACCGGTTCGATCTGTTTTCGAGGAAGCAGTTACCGCTCAAACGACACATATTTTACCGCTGAGCAACACTCCTCTTCCGGATGATTTTCCGCTTTTGGGCAAGTATCAGCATGACAATTTCGAGACTGCCTCGACTGTACTGAATTATCTTGATATGATTGGATTTGAAAGCGACTTCGCAATTCGAATGAACGCGGTTAAAAACATTACCGGGAATACGGGATATCGTGGCAGATTACAGGTTGTGGAAGATTCTCCGCGAGTCATTGCCGATGTATCTCACAACCCCGGGGGAATGCAAGCTACAATCGCGGCATTGTCAAAAAAAATAGCTTCAGGAAGCCTCCACATTGTCTACGGAACCAGTTCCGACAAAGATATTCCATCGGTTGTAGCATGTTTTCCGGAAAGTACTTCACTGTATCTGACGGAATTCCAAAATCCGAGAAGTGCGAGCAAAGAACAACTCGAGAATGCGGCACTTCAGTTCAAATTCGACTCTGTCCATTCATTTTCAACCGTTTCTGAAGCCGTTCGGGAAGCCAAAAAGCATGCAGTTGGCGACGACACAATTCTGATTACCGGAAGTTTTTTTCTCTTGAGTGATTTTTTTTGATTTTTTTCGAATGCAGTCTTGTCTTTATAGAAATCAAGTGTATATTTGCACGCGCCTTTAATCGGAAGGCTGAGGCGAGCCCGGCTCGTCAAGGATAAAATGGGAGCTTAGCTCAGTTGGTTTAGAGCACCTGCCTTACAAGCAGGGGGTCACTGGTTCGAATCCAGTAGTTCCCACTCAGTAAAATAAAGGCTTTCAGCGTTACCGCTGAAAGCCTTTTGTTTTTTGCGCCAGTTTTTTGCCAGTTTTATTCTGGCCTTTTTTTGAAGAGAAAACTGGGGTTGATAACTTTTTTAAAATCAAATTTTATCAAGAGAAATGCGATGTTCCTCAAGAAATCGTAAAATACTGGATCGACTGTATCTGATTATCTTACCAAACTTGCTGAACTCTATCTTAATTGAATCTCTCAATTGTTGGAGCTTCGCCTTGCTCTTAATACCCAGTAGTTTCCTGGCCTCAGACTCCCCTATCCACTCTTCCTGATTGTACTTTCGCTCTACTTGCTCTATTATTCTAACTGTCAACTCATCAATCAGCTTATAGAAACTCTCTTTTTCAAAAACAATAATTTCCATAATCATCCTTTTTTAGAATTAAAGAATTGTGTTCTTGCCGCCACTTTATATCCATGCTCAAAGCGGAGTTTTATTAACCCCGGATTCGCTACAAGTGGACTTCCAAGATCAACTGACGGGGTACAGCTATTCAATTCACGGAAATGCAGTGTTACCGAAGCCCATGAACAATACGTTCAATCTTCATATTAACGGGAGAAAATACCGCAGTTAATAAACCATTCGAATGTATAATGTTCGATCTTCCGTTACACGAAAACGGCAGGAACTGAACTTCGGAGCACTAAGGAATGGTCGGACGTTTCTTGAAAACGCATAAGCTTCCGTTGGCACACCGAACACATTTGTATTGCAGCATTTATCTCCGTTTTCATCGTGATAGGTCGCGATGGCGTAATATCCATTTTTCAAACCCTCAAATTTGTAGGTCGCTGTATTCCCATTGATCTTAACACGTGCCTTTTTGTATTGTTTGCCAACCTTAGGGAAATTCGCCTCCTTATCGTACAGTCCAA
>JAURNA010000087.1 GCA_030830385.1 Crocinitomicaceae bacterium
AGCACCGGTTTCGTTGAGAACAAGTTGTGCAAGATCCCAGCATTCACCGCGGCCTACTTTTTTCGATTTGTATTTGTGGGCAATCTGAACGATTTGCCGATTTAGCTCGGGTATATCGTCACAGTCTTGCGCATAGGAAACCCCAGCGAAGCAGACTATACATATCACGGAGAGAATGCCCATCTGCTTATAAAACGCAAAAACTGCTTCTATGTTGCCAGTGTCTGGAGCATTCGTCGAACTTTGGCTTCATCTACTTCCAGGACAGACTCGGCAAACTTTGATCCTTCGTCTCGCTTCACTTTCACCGTGCCCGAAAAATGGATGGCATCGGGTTTTACTTCCTGAAGCAAATAAGGAATGTTGTGCACATTTACTCCACCGCCCGGCATAATTTCGATGCGATCGCCCGCATATTGTTTCATATCCCGCAGGATTTCCTTGCCCAGATCAACGTTGCGAGCCTGCCCGGATGACAAAATTCGTTTCACGCCGACATTGATCAGTTGATCAATCGTCTTCTTGTAGTCATAGGTATCGTCGAAGGCCCGATGAAATGTCACATCCAGCCCATCTGCTTTTTTCACCATGAATTCGAGTGCTCTCTCGTCAACTCCACCCGATTCAGACAACGCGCCAATCACAATGCCATTTGCACCAATCGCTTTGGACTCCATCACGTCGCGCAGCATGATTTCCATCTCATCTTCCGAATAGTAAAACCCTCCGGAACGCGGACGGATCAACACGTGGGTTTCCAGCCCATTCGCGAGTGCATATTCAATGAATCCCAGAGACGGCGTTAACCCACCCTGTTCGAGGCTTTGGCACAGTTCAATCCGATCCACACCAGCTTCTCTGGCAACGTGAATGCCTTTCAAGGAGGCCACACACAATTCTATTTTCATTCCGAACGTTTAAGCATTTGAATTTCATCCATGAATGTCCAGGGGATTCTTCCTTCTCCGGGCATACCCGCAGGAATTTCTTCCATGGGATGAACTGTTACTTTCAGGTATCGGGCCTTTACGCCCAGTATCGCACGATAGGTGCTTCCTTCGAAATGGTTGTGGTCGGTGGGGGGTTTCACGTTCACCTTCTTCCAGCATCTTCCATTTTTCGAAGCTTTGACAGAGACAGATTCGGGTAAATAAATCCACGATCCGCTGTCGTCAAGAAATCCAATGGTAATGTCATCAACGAATTCCAGTTGTTCCATGTCAACAATCATCGATACTTCCTGTTCCCTGAAGCCCAGCCATTCGTCGCCTTTCCAGGGTATAGCTCCTCTGTTGCCATCTACAAGTGTAAGCGAGCCATTATGATTGTACTTCGGATGCGGCGGCGTAATCAATTCGATGGGGCGTCCCAGGTCACTGTGCAATAAAAAGCGATGAACGTGTTCATCATTCAACGCGTCCGATGTAATCTTCATCGTGATGATTTTGTCGATGCTATCGGTTGATCGCTCCAGAAAAATGGAATCCTGTGTTCCCATCACGAAGGCATTCACATAGGAAGATTTCCCTGAGTTCACATGTATCCTCACGTCAAAATGCGCATTTGGGTCCGCAGCTTTTAATCGCGCCACAATTCCATTCTCCGCGCGTTCGAGCATCAATTCCGGATCGTGAATTGAACGCGAGAAATGAACGTTGAGATGATCCAGGAAGTCCTCCTGGTACTTCAGATAATTCGACAAAAAATCCTCGTAATGTGGTTTTTCCTTGCACCACAACGACTGAATGAGTGCCAGTGCGCGTGGATAGACCATGTATTCCACGTGTTCAAAGTCAGGAATGTACTCCGTCCACACATTTGCCTGCCCGCCCAAAATATACTTTCTCTCCTCTTCTGTCAGGGCTTCGGGAATAGGATTGAATTGGTAGACTTTTTCGAGAGGTAGTAACCCACCAATTGCCAGAGGTTCCGACTTATTTCCGGACTGATAGTAATCGAAATAACAGTAGGTTGTCGGAGACATTACAACAGTGTGTTTTTGCCGGGCGGCAGCGATTCCTCCTTTTTCTCCACGCCAGGACATCACTGCAGCATTGGGCGACAATCCTCCTTCGAGAATTTCATCCCATCCGATCAGTTTTTTCCCTTTCGAAGTTAGAAATTCATCGATCTGTGTGATGAAGTAGCTCTGCAGTTCGTGTACATTTTCCAGGTGATTTTCTTCCATTACCTTTTTGCAATCTTCGCAGGCTTCCCAACGTTTCTTGGGCACTTCGTCACCGCCAATGTGAATGTATTCGGAAGGAAATAATTCGATCACCTCAGACAACACATCTTTCATGAATTCAATGGAAGACGACCGCGAGCAGTAGATATCGTCGAAAATACCCCATAATCCAGGTACAGGTTGACGTTCACCGGTGCACGACAATTCAGGGTAGGCTGCGAGTGCTGCCCGACTGTGCCCGGGCATTTCGATTTCCGGCACCACAGTAACGTTCCGGTCTGCGGCAAAGGCAATGATCTCCCTGATATCTTCCCGGGTATAAAACCCACCATATCGGCCTATGTCGTACTTCCTAGGTTGATCTGAATAATGTCCATGTACCGTGCTGTCTCTCCATGACCCGATCTCTGTGAGTTTCGGATATTTCCTGATTTCAATGCGCCATCCCTGATCATCGGTCAGGTGCCAATGAAAAACATTGAATTTGTACATTGCCATGAGGTCGATAAAGCGTTTGACCTCCGCTACAGAGAAAAAGTGGCGACTCACATCCAGGTGCAGCCCCCGCCATCCAAATTTGGGTTCATCCTCGATCAGACAGTGATTGATTTCCCATCCGTGATTTCCTTCCCGAATCATCTGCGTGAGGGATTGAAAAGCATAAAACAGTCCCTCTTCCGAACCGTATCGGATAGTCTGTTCTTCGGGCAGCATGGTAATCGAATAGTATCCTGCCGCCTCATCTACGTTTTCTAACGAAATTGACAACCCGGAAGTATCATCTTGAAGGAGTTCTACTTCGTATAAAACCGAAAGGCGATCCCTCAGGTAATCCACTGCCTTCTCTGGTGCGTCTTTGGTATCCAAAAGAATTTTTCCGTTCAGGAAATGAGTCCCCGAATGAGATTCGTATCGAATGGGAGTCGGGACAATCGGACAATTGTTGATTTGTGCCGTAGTCGAACTTGAAACTGCGAGTGATATGGATAGAATGATTCGATGCATGCCCTAAAAATACAAATGGAATGTTAGCTTGTAATGTAACGTTTCCCGAAGTCGAAAGACTTACTTACCTATCGTTTTATCAACCCTTCGACTTAGGGGAGTGTAATGATAGAGGTTCTCTCCCTTATTTTCTTAGGAGCCAGCCCCTAATTTCCTCTTTTTGAACTGAATCGGATTCATCCCCATCAACGATTTGTACAGATGGCAATGAATGCAGTCGTTCTTCCAGTTTTCGGACATGCTCCTTACATCGTTTATGTTCTCAGGTATACGCATCAACTACATTTTCTTTGTTGGAATCATCAATCGCGTTCAAAATACGGGACTTTCTTCCGTTTTCCAGTACATCATGTATGAAATCCGTGCTCCGGGCGATTCCCGACGTAACCTTAGCGGTAAGGGTGTTTGAATGCCACTCGGTAACGTCACTTGTGTTTTCTTCTCAAGTGAAGCCCTAAGCCGCGATACACCCGCAATACTCGTTTTCTTCCCCATGGATATCCCTGATTTCTTAAACGAACGTAGTACTCATCAATACCCCGGCTTGGGAGTTGATCGGCTAATTCCTGAAGCTTTGACTCAATCGCACTGTCATCCTTTTTCGGTACATAATACCAAATCGACCGATGCAGGTTCACAACCCTACAAGCCCTCCCAACGGAAGCTCCTTTCTGTTCAATTAAAAATGCTGCTCCCTCTTTGCGTTGTGAAGGCTTTAGAACTTTTTTTCCAAAACTTCCTTAAGAAGTTCATGATCGAGGCTTAAATCGGCAAACATGCGTTTCAAGCGTCTGTTTTCTTGTTCAAGTTCCTTGAGTTTTTTCAACTGAGCCGGATCCATTCCACCGAACTTCTTCTTCCAGTTGTAAAAAGTGGCATCACTGATGCCGTTTTCCCGGCACAAATCTTTCGGAGAATTCCCGGCTTCATATTCCTTGAGAATACGGATAATTTGACCTTCTGTAAAACGTGTTCTTCTCATAATCAACCGTTTAAATTTAACTAATTATCCGAAAAGAAACCAAACTGTGATTGTAATCTGGAAACAATAAAGCTAAATCGCGCGCTTACGCGGTAAATAAACGATGCCACCCCCCGAAAAGGCGGGTAGCATCTACATAAAATTGATGTGTATTGGCATCGGGTTCTATCCTAAAATCTTTATTGGCAGCGCTTTCGTTAAAAATGGGATCTCCATCAACATCTAAGGTTACGGTTGGAGGGGTTGTTGTTGATACGGAAACCCGTGGAGCCTCCTACGAGATCGTAGGGGCTCCAACGGGAGGTAGATCCTGTAGCAGAGTTCAGGAATTGAAGGCCCGTAACGTTGTTGGCACTGTTGTCTTCGTTTTCGACACGTATGAAGGCAGAATCTACCGCTACGCCTGTGGTTCTGTTTATGTGTAATACTGCGTCGGCGTCCGGATTGCTGCCATTGGTATTGATTCCCACGTTCTGTGCCAGGGTTGATACGCTGGCTGTTGGTAGTATTCCGAGTGTGTAACTGGTTGCTTTCATGTGTATCTAATTACACGTGTGTTGGGTTTATCTCGTGTTTGGTAATGATGTTGCCTTCTGTTCCGGACGTGGACAATGCGTTGCTGTTCCCGTTATCCGGAACCACCAAAACCGATGCGTTGGCAGAGAGCGTATTCAGCACTATATAAACGTCATGTTTCAGTACAATACGAGACTGGGAAAACAGCGAAACGGGGCTGCATTACGCGCTTTGCCCGGGCACCGTGCCCGGCACCCAGTTCAACCCCGATGTGCACCGTTTTCGCAACGGCGATTTTGCCAGCTTGTCGCGCATGATGGGGCAGGCGCTGCGTTTGCTGCGGGCGCAAAACCCGCGTTTGCGGGTGTTGCTGACGGTGTCGCCAGTGCCGCTGACCGCCACCGCGACACCCCAGCATGTGTTGACCGCAACCAGCTATTCAAAATCGGTTTTGCGGGCTTTGGCAGGGGAATTGGCGCTGAAATATCGCTATGTCGATTATTTTCC
>JAURNA010000088.1 GCA_030830385.1 Crocinitomicaceae bacterium
CGCCGCCGCCACCACCACCGGGAGCGTTTCCAAATACCAAATCAATTCCACCAGCACCACCTTGGTTGGCAGTACCATTTTCACCGAATCCTCCCCCCGCCCCTAAACCCATCCATGGTGAACCACCAGTACCTCCTGTGGTTGTGGTTCCTCCGGCTCCACCGAATCCAAAAGTGGTAAATCCTGTACTTCCGTTTGCACATCCTCCTACTCCACCGGGATCGAAACTATCTCCCCCTCCGGTACCGCCGCCGCCGCCGGCAACGATCATCAGGTTTCCGCCAATACTAAACGTTGTGGCTCCTCCGCCACCTCCCGAGGGCCACGCAAAACCTGAAGGCTGACCGGTTCCTCCACCGCCATATCCTCCGCTTCCGGGGCCATTTCCTCCAGCGGCACCTACATCAACAGTAATGATGTCTCCGCCGCTAACATCGATTGTTCCGGTAATTACGGCTCCATTGCCTCCTGCTAATCCGCCACCTTGACCACCAGAAACACTGATCGTAATGTTGTCAACGCATTGGGGTACCGTCCAGCTTTGAACGCCTCCTGTAAAGTTGAATGTTTCGGTAGTAGTCTGACCCTGAGCGAATCCAACCAAAGCTACCGGTAAAACCATCGTAAAAAGGAATAGCCTTAACGTACATTTAGTGATCATAATTCCAGTAAATAGTTGGAGCTACAACTAAACAATTCTTTGTGTAACTCGACTTTTAGACGTCAGTTTCGTAATAACGTTGCTTCGATCGTAAAAAAATAATGCAAAAAGGGCTCCAAACGGCTATTCTTCAACAATCTATGTGATGAAGATGTCTAAAGACGCTTAATGAAAATGACGATGAAAGCTAGAAAATGGAGTGCTTTCCAGTGTGAGTTTTATTTGTTTCAAAACGTATTAAGATGGCTTTGAAAGCATCCAGCCAAGCATTGGTCCTTTCGATCACGAACCTGTTTTGATAACGATCTTTGAAAATGGTAATGGACACTTCGCCGGAGCTGTATTTCTTCCTAAAAAACTGATTGGTTGGCAACTCACGCCACTGACAGCCTGTTTTCAAGCGATATAGAATCACTAAAACAACTTGACAACAAATTACCGTACAGTTATTTTGTCCATTGCCGAACGATAAGCGTGAAGAAATCTCTTTTCTATGATTGTCTTATTGAGCATTCGTTAAAAACCGAAAGGGTACTGATTTGTTGATTATCAATGTGTTGATCCCTTTGTTTCAAGCGTTCGACTTTAGACAACTTCCGTATTTACCTCCTTGAATTGGGGAATCCTACAAGTAGTTAAATTTTTTCCCCGGATATACTGCTGTTCGTCCTAATTCTTCCTCAATTCTTAGTAATTGGTTGTATTTCGCCATTCGATCACTTCGAGATGCAGATCCTGTTTTAATCTGTCCACAATTCAGTGCTACGGCAAGGTCAGCGATCGTGTTGTCTTCCGTTTCTCCACTTCGGTGGCTCATTACAGATGTATAACTATTTCGGGTAGCCATATTTACGGCTTCGATCGTCTCTGTGAGTGTTCCAATCTGGTTTACTTTCACCAAAATTGAATTCGCCACTCCTTCTTCGATACCACGGCTCAGACGTTTTGTGTTGGTTACGAACAAATCATCACCTACCAATTGTACTTTATCTCCAAGTGCTTCTGTAGCCATCTTCCAACCATTCCAGTCGTCTTCTGCCAGTCCATCTTCAATGGAAACGATCGGGTACTTTTCGCACCAGTTCTTCCAGAAATCGACCATTTGTGCAGAGGTCATTTTATCTCCTGTTGATTCGAGAACGTACATTCCTTCCTCCTCATTGTAGAATTCGGAAGATGCAGCATCCAGGGCGATGTATACGTCTTCTCCAGGCTTGAATCCAGCTTTTTCTATGGCTTGAATTACTACCTGAATTGCCTCTTCGTTAGATCCAAGGTTTGGAGCAAATCCTCCTTCGTCTCCGACGTTTGTAGACATCCCTCTTTCTTTCAATACAGCCTTTAAGTGATGGAAAATTTCGGTTCCCCACTGAAGTCCTTGTGAGAAAGAATCGGCTCCGAATGGCATTACCATGAATTCCTGAATATCTATTTTGTTGTCTGCGTGAGACCCCCCGTTCAGGATATTCATCATGGGTACTGGCATGGTTACCGCTCCAACACCCCCAACATACTTAAAAAGGCTCAATCCGGACTCATCTGCTGCAGCTTTAGCAACGGCGAGTGATGTTCCCAGAATCGCATTCGCACCGAGGTTTGATTTGTTCTCTGTTCCGTCAAGCTCGCGCAATTTTGCATCGATTGCTTTTTGGTCGCATACATCGTACCCACGCAGTTTTTCGTCGATGATAGAATTTACGTTTGCCACTGCCTTGAGAACTCCTTTTCCAAGGTAGGTATTTTTATCTCCATCGCGCAATTCTACGGCCTCGTGAACTCCTGTTGAAGCTCCGGATGGAACGGCAGCACGCCCGAGTACTCCTGAATCAGTGATTACATCTACCTCTACAGTTGGATTCCCTCTTGAATCCAGAATTTGTCTTCCAATGATTTTCGCGATATAGCTCATTACTTACTGTTTTTCATGTTTTCGACGAACTGGTCAAACAGATACCTGGAATCGTGGGGGCCTGCCGAGGCCTCCGGGTGATACTGTACAGAGAATACCGGTTTGCCTTTTAATTCAATTCCAGCTACGGTATCATCATTGAGATGGACATGGGTAATTTCCATCGTATCGCTTTGTTCAACACTGTCTCTTGAAATTACGAATCCGTGATTCTGAGAAGTTACTTCTCCTTTTCCCGTTTTCAAGTTTTTGATCGGGTGGTTGATTCCACGGTGGCCGTTGAACATTTTCTCTGTTGACAGTCCCTGGCTGATGCCTAGAATCTGGTGTCCCAGACAAATACCAAATACCGGTTTATCTTCGGCAACCACTTCTTTCACACGATCAACAGATTCCGGCATTGCTGATGGGTCTCCGGGGCCATTCGAGAGCATGTATCCGTCCGGATGGAACGAGTTCAGTTCTTCCAGGGTAGCCGACATTGGAAATACCTTCACGTGGCATCCGCGCTCCACCAGGCATCGGATAATGTTGCGTTTTACTCCAAAATCGAGCAGAGAAACTCTGTATTCGGGATTTTCCGGCTTCACTTCGAACGCCTCCTTTGTAGTAACGTATGAAGACAACTCCAGTCCTTCCATTGATGGCACGTCCTTCAGTTTTTCCCTGAGTTTATCAATGTCCAGCTCTTCTGAAGAAATAATGGCGTTCATGGCTCCTTTGCTTCGGATGTGACGAACAAGTGCCCGTGTATCCACATCTGCAATTCCAACGCTATTGTTGTCAAGCATATATTCTTTCAATGACTGCATCCCTGAAGGACGTGAATAACCATCCGAAAACTTCTTGACTACCATTCCGGCGATTTTCATCCCGTCGGACTCTACCTCGTCAGCGTGCACACCATAGTTACCAATGTGCGCCGTTGTCATGATCAGGATTTGTCCATAGTACGATGGATCGGTAAATACTTCCTGATAGCCTGTCATTCCAGTATTGAACGCAATCTCACCAGTTGTAGTTCCAATTTTTCCAATTGCGACTCCGTGAAATACGGTACCGTCTTCCAACAAAATTACGGCGGGTTGTTGCTCCATGCTACGATAAGATTTTCGCAAAGTTAGGCAAGATTAGACGTTCGACTGAAATGAATTGGTTTTTTTTTTAGAGAAGATATCAACGAGATATTAAAAATCGGTCTATAACGGACCCGGGACTTACTCGGAGCGCCTGGTATTGATGAGCGAGAACTTGTGTTCCAGATTGAGGAATGGCCGTTCAAAGAAACGGAAAGAGAGATAGACCAGAATCAATGTGAGTGTGAGTGATGCCAATGGTTGAACAACCAAATCAGCGAAATACGGATTGAATTTTGCTACTCCCAATTTTGACAACATGTTGCTTGATATGAAATTGGAAATTGTGTGTAGCAGGTACAACCCATAGGTACTTGTTCCAAGGTAGCTGATTCGCTTGAACCGTACCATTTTCACGAGTGAATTTGACGCAAAGCATTGCTCAAAAATCACAAAGGCCATGAACAGCGTAACGATGATTCGAATCGGATATCCGTACGCCTGAAAGTACACAGCTGTCAATCCGAGGATGTAAATCAAAATAATGTATCCTTTTGCCAGTTCTTTAATTTTTTCGAACAGCGCAAATCGATGATATGCTACAAATGCGAGGAATCCTCCCATAGCCAGGTCAGACATTGCGCCAAACGTGTGGTTGTACCTTAGACCGAACCCCAGCATGGCAATTGTAGACGCGCAGAAAATACCTCCCATGAGATAGCCGTGGTAGTATACAAAAAAAAGCTCCCGATCGTAATCGAGAGCTCTTGTACTATGGATTGCTTTCGCAATTATTTTTCCTCTTCCGAAGCATCTTGTTCCGTAGATTTCTCGGTAGCCTCTTCGGCTGCTGATTCTTCTGTAGCAGATTCAGCTGCTGGCGCTTCTTCCACCTCTCCATCTGGTGTAGCTTCTACAGTTTCAGCCTCTGGTGCAGATTCCTCTGCAACTGGAGCTTCTTCTGTTGCTTCTACCTCTTCAGTTGCCACTTCTTCTGCGGCAGTAGCTCCACCACCTTTACCTCCACGGCGTGAACGACGTTTTTTCTTCGTTCTCTCGTTCGTGTAGAGATCGTTGAAGTCAACCAATCCGATCAAACACATTTCAGCATTATCTCCAAGCCGATATCCTGTGCGAATGATGCGCGTGTATCCTCCTTGGCGATCTGCAATCTTCGGAGCAATCTCACGGAACAATTCCGAAACTGCTTCTTTGTTTTGCAAATAGCTGAATACTGTACGACGAGAGTGCGTGGAGTCCGTTTTTGACTTTGTCAAAATTGGCTCTACGTACACGCGAAGTGCCTTCGCTTTCGCTACTGTCGTGTTGATGCGTTTGTGCTCGATCAAGGAGCAAGCCATGTTCGAAAGCATTGCTTTTCTGTGAGCA
>JAURNA010000089.1 GCA_030830385.1 Crocinitomicaceae bacterium
AGTTCCAGGGTTCTTTCTTCCTCAGAATCGGGCTCTGGTTGGTGATCATACTCCCAGGAAGCATTGGCTGGCAGACTCATCAGAATTGACTCAGTTCTGCCTCCTGAAACCAGTCCAAATTTCGTGCCTCGATCATGCACCAAATTGAATTCAACATACCTTCCTCTGCGAAGGTTCATCCAGCTGTATTGATGGGGACTACAGGTCAAATCACGCTTTTCCCGGGACTGTTCGTCGTAGATGTCAACAAAGGAATCACCGAGTTTCATGCAGAAGTGCAATAATTGCTCTTTGGACACCTCTTTTGTTGCCGATAAATGATCGAAGAAAATTCCTCCAACGCCGCGTGTTTCGTCCCGATGAGGAAGAAAAAAATAATCATCTGCCCACTTCTTGAATCGATCGTAAAAAGTCGGGTGAAATTCGTCACAAATGGACTTCAGCCTTCTGTGAAAAATCCCCGCAAATGCAGCATCCACGTAGTGAGGAGTAAGATCGATACCTCCTCCAAACCAATATGTGCCGTCACTCAGCTCGAAATAGCGAACATTCATGTGGATAATGGGAACATTGGGATTGTTTGGATGCAAGACAATGGAAACACCGGTTGCGAAGAAATGATCGGCCTCCACCTCGGTATTCGCTTTCATTGTTTCAGTGACTTCTCCATGTACTTCGGAGAAATTTACACCGCCTTTCTCGAACAGATTTCCCGCTCTAATAATCCGGGTCCTTCCCCCTCCACCGTCTTCACGTTGCCATTGATCTTCTCGAAACGTCGCTTTTCCGTCCAGCTTTTCGAGTCCGCAACAGATGCGATCCTGAAGTCCGCGCATTCGGAGCGCAATTTTTCCTTTAGTCACGTGGAATCTCTGAATTGAACAATTCGTATTCGTCAACTTCCAGCACATACAGGCTTTTGTTAACGTAACCGCTCTTTTCATCGAGTTGTTTCATATCGAACTTACTCATCATCAGGCAAGACTTCTTCTTGAGGAAGAAATCCGAGCAGAAATGCATCATCACGTCGTATCCATGGACCGCCATTTTCGACAAATCCGTTTTGTACCGGGTTCGGTGTTGCTTGTTCAGGTGAATCATCGGATCGGAGTAATAATCTGCAAAATTTGAACTCGCATAACGGAAATTGTACCGATCGAGATACATCGCGTTGATTTCCGAGAAGTTCATCCAGGACTTGGTTCCGTATACTGAAATCGGCAATGTACTGGAACGACCAGCGTGCTTGTTCATCCTGTTCATGAAGTCAAGCGCAGTTCTGCGATCATTCGTGGGCATGACGAATCGATTCTGAATTCCTCGTCTGACATGTCCCGTAAATTCACTCATCGTAGATTCTTTGAGTGGAGCCGCGGTTACAGCTTCACGAGCTGCTGCTTCGTATGCTTTTTTGAATGCCTGGTAGAGCGGCATCTCCGACTCAAGTTTTGGCTTCACGAGAACAATCTGGTCCTTTGAGTTGTTTTGTACCATGTGACGTGCCAATAAACGGAACAGGCGTTCGTTCGATGGAACAGCGGCGAAGACCAGGCGATTGCCTTCCGGTACTTCGTCTGGCATTGCCGTTGGACACACCATTCGAATTCGATTCGCTTTGCAGAATTCCGCTACGATTTTCACATTGGATTCAAAAAACGGTCCAATGATTAGGTCCATCGAAAGGAAAGATGTATCGTTGATGAGGCTTACCACTCGGGCGGAATCATTTCGTGTATCGAAGATGTGAATATCTGCTTTAAGGCCTTTTCGCTCCAGGCTATCAAGCGCCATACAGGCCCCCATGTAAAACTGGGTCGCCAATTCGGAAACGTACTTTGAGTATTGGGGCCCGGCATCCAGGTGAAACGGTATGAGCATCGCAATTTTGTATTCATCTTTCGGTTCAAACTCAACAGGTCCGCTGCCATTCGAGTCGTATGAAGAAGGAACCGATCGAACTTCTACTCGCTCCGCGCGTTCCTGCTTCAGGGGAATGATCAAAACCTGACCTTCCTTCACCGAGTCAGAAGAAAGACCGTTCACCTTCATGATTTCTTCCACAGAAATCATGAATCGTCGTGATATGCCGTACATCGTTTCGTGCTTCATAACGATGTGGCGCACGGTAGAATCTGAGAAGGTAAACTCGAACCATTCAACGGATCCGTCCGGTTTTTCAATGGTATCCGACGAAAATGGATTCGGTGTTGTGATCGCCGGTGGTGTCGCCGCTTCCGGATTATCCGAATGAGGCACTTGAATGCATTGTCCTTTTTGCAAGTTTGTCCCCTCCAATTCAGGATTGAGGCTGATCAATACATCAACGGTGGTCTCATACTTGCGCGAGATTCCATACAACGTCTCTCCGCTTTTCACTTTGTGCTTCTGGGTGGCTACTGAAGTTTCTACTTTACCATCAAAAGGAATGCGAACTTTCTGTCCGACTTTTAATCCTTCCTGAAGTGCCGGATTTTCATCGACAATTGTCGCTACAGGAACACCATACATCCGTTGAAGTCCCCAGAGTGTATTCCCTGCTTCTACGAGATGTTCGTAGTACTGCTTCCCATCGTATTCAACCACGGGCGAAACACCCGGCTGAGCACCCCCAAAAAAAGGAACAAAGAATAGCAAAAAGAAAAATCGTTTGATCATATCTCTAAAAGTACAGATTTCCCATAACAAGAGTTGTGCCACGGAATTACTCCCATTCGATGGTAGCGGGTGGTTTGGAACTTATATCGTAGGTAACACGGTTGATTCCTCTCACTTGATTGATGATACGATTAGAGACCTTTGCGAGGAACTCATACGGCAGATGACACCAATCGGCAGTCATTCCATCTGTCGAAGTAACCGCTCGGAGCGCGACCGCATTTTCATAGGTTCGTTCATCTCCCATAACACCCACCGATTGAATCGGAAGAAAAATGGCTCCGGCTTGCCAGACATCGTCGTAAAGTCCATCTTCTTTCAGTCCGGAGATAAAAATATGATCTACTTCCTGCAAAATGGAAACCTTTTCAGCCGTTACCTCTCCAAGGATTCGAATTCCAAGTCCGGGACCCGGGAATGGATGCCTTCCTAAAATGGCTGGATCCATGTTCAGGGATTTACCGATTCTTCGAACCTCATCTTTAAACAACAAGTTAAGCGGTTCAACCACTTTCAATTTCATATAATCCGGAAGTCCTCCCACATTGTGGTGCGATTTGATCGTCGCACTCGGTCCGCCTGTTGCAGAAACCGACTCGATTACATCCGGGTAGATTGTGCCCTGTCCGAGCCATTTTGCATTTTTTACTTTTCTGGATTCATCATCGAAAACATCCACAAAAACCTTCCCGATTGCCTTTCGCTTCGCTTCCGGATCTGTCAATCCTTTGAGAGCATCATAAAATTGCCGGCTTGCATTGACTCCTTTTACATTGAGCCCCATGTCTTTGTATGAATCCAAAACGGATTCGAATTCATTCTTGCGAAGAAGACCGTTGTCTACGAAAATGCAATGAAGGTTCTTTCCGATTGCCCTGTGCAACAGAACTGCTGCCACCGAAGAGTCTACCCCTCCGGAGAGTCCGAGGATTACCCGATCATCTCCCAATTGTTTGCGAAGCTTGCTAACCGTTTCCTCAACAAACGAATCCGGTGTCCAATCTTGGGTGCATCCACATACATCCGAAATGAAATTTTGCAACAGTACTTTCCCCTCCAGTGAATGATACACTTCCGGATGAAATTGAATTCCGAATGTGCTCTCGCCTTCAATTTCGTATCCTGCAACCTCAACATCGGCTGTACTTGCAATGATCTTATAATGACCCGGAATCTCCTTGATGGTGTCACTGTGAGACATCCAGACCTGCGAACCGTAGCTCATTCCTTTGGTCAGTACATTCGAAGCGTCAACATACGACAAATGAGCGCGGCCGTATTCTCGTGTTGAAGACGGTGCTACGTTCCCTCCAAAATTATGCGCCAGGTATTGCGCTCCAAAACACACTCCCAACAAGGGCAATTTACCTCGAATCCCACTTAAATCCGGTGAGGGAGAAGACGCATCCCTCACAGAGAACGGGCTTCCCGAAAGAATTACACCCTTTACGTTATCACCCATTTCCGGGCACTTGTTCCAGGGGTGAATTTCGCAGTATACATTCAGCTCCCGCACACGTCTAGCGATCAGCTGCGTATATTGGGAACCGAAATCCAAAATCAAGATCATTTCATGCATGGCGCAAAAATACAATGAACTTCGGTTTGGCGATCGAATTTTGGACCGGATTTATCACCAAATAATGAACAACGGCATTCTTTAGCCGCAATTAGGACAATTTGTCAGGACGAATCGTTGTGGAACGGTTTGTGAAAGTGGCAAGCATACCCTGCAAAGGAAGGGAATTGCAAAGATGATTTATTATTTTTACAGCCCGTTCTCAACTAAAACACGTGAATTTTGAGCATCCTTAAAAAAATATTCGGCGACAAGTCTGCAAAAGACCGCAAGTCCTATCAACCTACGATTGATGGCGTGAACGCAAAGACCCCCCATCTGGAAGGACTTAGTGATGATGAGTTGCGCGCGAAAACAGCCGAACTCAGAGAATATGTCACCTCTCAGGTAGCTTCTATGGAAGCAGAGCTCAAGGGGCTGAATGAAAAGGCAGAAGACATCAACACGCCTATTCAGGAAAAAGAAAGCATTTTCGACCGAATCGATGCGATTACAAAAGACATTGATGAGAAGTTGGAAGAAGCACTTGGAGACATTCTCCACGAAGCTTTCGCTGTCGTAAAAGAAACGGCTCGTCGTTGGGCAACAAACGGTCAACTGGTAGTAACAGCCACAGATATGGATCGTGATCTTTCCACACAGAAAGACGGAATCACAATTGAGGGTGACAAAGCCATCTGGCACAAAGAATGGACGGCTGCTAGCGGAGATGTTCAGTGGAACATGGTTCACTACGACGTTCAGTTGATGGGTGGAGCTGTACTTCACAAAGGAAACATCGCTGAGATGCAAACCGGGGAGGGTAAAACCCTTGTCGCAACACTTCCTGTGTATCTGAATGCACTCACCGGAAAAGGTGTGCACGTTGTAACGGTAAACGACTATCTCGCAAAACGTGACTCCGAATGGATGGGGCCATTGTATCAGTTTCACGGACTTACGGTAGATTGCATCGATAAGCACCGCCCGAACTCACCGGAAAGACGTGCTGCATATAAGAAAGACATCATTTTCGGAACCAATAATGAATTCGGGTTCGACTACCTCCGTGACAATATGGCAGGAAGCCCGGATGACCTCGTTCAGCAAAAGCACCACTATGCAATCATCGATGAGGTTGACTCTGTTTTGATTGACGATGCCCGTACACCATTGATCATTTCCGGACCGACTCCAAAAGGAGATCAGCACGAATTTCAGGAGTTGAAGCCGCGAATTGAAAAAATCGTAGCGGCTCAACGGCAGTACATCAACCAATGCCTGGCAGACGCCAAGAAAAAATTGGTCGTGATTGAAGGGGATGCCCCAGCGGGAGAAGATTCCAAGCAATTGCTTGAGGGCGGAGGAATCTCATTGCTGCGTGCACACCGAGGATTGCCCAAAAACAAAGCATTGATCAAGTATTTATCTGAACCCGGAATCAGAAGCCACCTTCAAAAGACGGAGAACTTCTACATGCAGGAGCAGGGTAAAAAGATGAAACAGATTGACAAAGAACTGTACTTCGTGATCGACGAGAAACACAACTCGATCGAGCTTACAGACAAAGGAGTTGATCTTCTTTCCGGTTCTGACGATCGCGATTTCTTCGTGATGCCGGACATCGGTGCGCAGATTGCAGAGTTGGAACAACGCAACCTGTCAACAGAAGAATTTCAAAACGAAAAGACGCGCGTAATTCGTGACTATAGTATAAAATCTGAGCGAATTCACTCCATCAACCAACTGTTGAAAGCATATACACTCTTTGAAAAAGAAGTGGAATATGTAATTATGGAAGGAAAGGTAAAAATCGTTGATGAGCAAACGGGGCGTATCATGGATGGTCGTCGTTACTCAGACGGTCTTCACCAGGCAATTGAAGCGAAGGAGAATGTGACGGTTGAGGCGGCAACACAGACGTACGCGACCATCACCCTACAGAATTACTTCAGAATGTATCACAAGCTGTCTGGTATGACCGGTACGGCGGAAACGGAAGCAAAGGAATTCTGGGACATATATGAATTGGACGTTGTGGTAATTCCCACGAACCGACCGATTCAGCGAAAAGACATGAACGATCTGGTATATAAAACCGAGCGTGAAAAATACACCGCTGTGATTGCGGAAATCGAATCGCTTGTGAACGATGGCCGACCGGTACTTGTCGGAACAACAACCGTAGAGATTTCCGAATTACTGAGCCGAATGCTGAAGATGAAAGACATCAAGCATCAGGTATTGAATGCAAAGTACCACCAAAAAGAAGCCGAGATTGTCGCCGAAGCGGGTAAGCCGGGCGCTGTGACGATTGCAACC
>JAURNA010000090.1 GCA_030830385.1 Crocinitomicaceae bacterium
TCAGGCATTGATAAACATCCACCATATCAAGCTTATCCTTAGCCATACTTCTGTTCAGGAGTATGAAGCAAGTGAAAAAAGTGCCATTTTGGCTACCATCGTAAAGTCCTCGCATATGTTTTCATCCATCCGAATACTACCTGATACAGCCAAGGCGGCTCTTAAAGAATGTCTGGAGAAATATAATTTGATCTCATGATGGCAGTAAATAAGATGGGGCACGTTACCCCCACGTACAAAGTATTGGTAGTAGATCAACGACCTACCGCTCTTTATTCATCGAGACTAGCGTTGAGCAAAATGTCCTTTGCAGGAAAGAGTTTTACTGCGATAGAGGCATGCTCGCTGGAAGAGGCGAAAAAACGACTTTTGGATCACGAAGGTGTTGCTATGGTGATACTCAATTCGGAAATAGAGGGACAAGATATTAGTGTAAGCATTATTGATTTCATTCGGAATGAACTCAAAAACGAAAGCATCCGAATTATCATAAGAACAGGTTATCCCAATTCATCCCTGAAAAGAAGTATTACGGAAAATTATAAGATTGACGGATATTTATTTGAAGAAGAAATTGAGAAAAGCCAATTTGAATTTGTTGTTATCAATGCCATTCACACCTACAACCAAATTCAGAAAGCGATTCAATATTTGCATACGAATGCTTTGATAGAAAATGTCATCTCCGGAAATGAAGCCATCCGGGAAAAATTCTCCGATACGATCCATGAAGGTGTAGCACAAAACATAGCGGGTGTCCGGCTTTTTTTACAATCTATAAAAATGAACAATAGGACCCATTTGGATACGAAATACGTTGAAATGCTCGAAAAATCAGAACAAGTGCTTAGAAGCTCTATTATGGAACTGAAAGACATCTGTTTTGATCTGATGCCCAGAGTAAGTACTACTGGTAAATTGAGTGACTTGCTGTATGAGCTCGGTGTGAGGTTAAAACGAGACAAAGGCGTCATTCTGGAAAATGACATCACGGAACCTCCCGTTGCGATAGAATCCTCTGAAAAATTGATCATTTACCGAATTATACAGGAATGGATTGACTATACGGTGAAATGGGGAGATGTTTCAAGCATTGCATGCAGAGTTCGCCCGAAAGACAACTCAGTCGAGATTTTCATTGAGACAGATGACCTGACGAACAAAAACAATGACGCGCAAACAAAGGAATTAAACCTGATTTTAGCCAAAATCGAATTGTTCAAAGGTGAATTGAATGGTGCTGTGTCAAACCCTTATCATCGTTTAAATTTTGTCATGCCGCTAGGCATTTAAAGACATCCCTCTGATGAAGTGCGTGTTGTATGATCGGAACGCTCGCTTTCCTTCGGTCGTAACCGCTAACAAAACCCGGTTCACCCTCCTTCAACGTAAGGAGCCATGCAATTCGACGTAGTGCCGAAGAATTTTGTACGCGTCATCTTCGTAAACGCAGCGGTCTGAACGTATTTTCTCACTTTTTTGGGAAGCTTACATTAAAGCGTGGGGAATTCCGGGGGAACTCGACAATTAATTCAATGTCGTAAAGGGGGACACAGTATCGATTCACAATGCTCTGTTCCCTTCCCCCACCAATTCCAGCGTAACCTCATACAGCGGTTTCCTCACGATTTTGCTTTTGAGCCAGGCATAGAAACCAGTAAGAAAAACATCCTCTTCTTCGTGTGACTTCCAGGCAATGGATGCCTCTACCCTGTTTACAAATGTATCGGATTGGACTGCGTCGGGATGATTCATCATATAGCGAACAATGCGGATAAAGGCCAGAATGTTCTTTTCATCTCTTGCCTGAAGGTATGCCCGGTATCTTCTCACAAAGCTCTTTAATTTCGACTCAGCATAGTCTTCATCTTTCAGATCGATGTGGAGCAATACTTCCATGAATCGTCGGTGCATGTTCCAATCGATGCCCGCGCGTTCTTCATACCAGGTGTCCGTTCTGTGAAACCGTGCAAAAAGACTTCTGGCCTCCCTCAAACGTTCTTGCTGAAAGTATATCATCCCCAATGCGAGTTGTGCGTTGAAGGCATTTTCTTCCTGGGTTACACAGTTTAGCGACATTTCGGCCTCCTTTGGGCGATTCAGGAAATTCAGGTTAATCGCCATGAGCGTTCGGAACGATTGCTCCCTTTCCTTTCGATACTTTCCATCTGATCGCTCCATCTGAGTTTCCATACGCAAGAGGTAATCAATGCTGCGCTCAAATTGTTTTTTTCGATGCAGGATGTTCGCAACTGTGTACAACAGATCAATGTGATACAGGAGGTGTCGATCTGAGTCCAATGGTGTTCCGGCAAGTTCATCAATCTTGTCCAGAAAGAAAATTTCGACACTGTAGTAATTGCGTGTGTGCGCACCTGATATGTCAGCAATCAGGGAGAGCTGATACAGCGTTTGAAAGTTGTAACCCACCGCTTCGGAAATATCGAATTTTCGGTAGTGTTCGTCGAGCAGTTCCTGAAGATTAATGCCGGGAGAATCCGGTGTTACGCGCTCAAATTCCCGACGCACCAGGGCATAGACGAGATTCAATTGCTCTTGCTCTAAAAACAATTGGTTGTTATTCTGAAGTTTCTGATAGATACGCTTCTGGTCATCGGGATAGAGCTCGTGCGCATACTCAAGCATGGTGTGGTAAATCTCGTTCAGTTGGGAATAATGCCCTATGCGTATGGCACGTCTTTCGGCACGGGACAGAAGTTGTCGGGCTGTTTTGAAATGAGAATAGAAAAGGAAACGACGAACCACCAGAAGTTCACGGGTTACCTGCACCTCTTCGCTCCCTTCTTCCTCTACGATAATCCCTGCCAAAAAATCAAGTAGCCGATCGTGCAAACGTTTCTTCAATGCGTTGTATGCATTCCAGCCAATTTCCTGTTTGATCCTGGGCTCTCTGCCCGCTCGAAGTGCCTTGAACA
>JAURNA010000091.1 GCA_030830385.1 Crocinitomicaceae bacterium
ACGAGAATCAACTCCATAAACAAAATCATGTTACCATCAATCGTTGGCCAGCCTTTCATTTCACTCATTCGGAAACGAGGGACGCTGAGAAGGTTTCGACGTGCCAGGAAGATCACCGTTGCAACCAATGCGGCAACTGAGAGAATCTCAATAAAACTGATCATGAGGGTGTAGAATCCTCCGAGTGCTCCACGAAACATGCGGTGTTCGCCTGAAAGACCATCTGCGAAGATTTCGATCAATTCGATTTGCGTAATGACGAAAGCACTGTAGATGGCAAGGTGCAAGAGAGCCGGAATCGGGCGGGTGAACATCTTCTTCTGTCCCAGGGCCACCAAAATCATTGTCTTCCAGCGTTCGCCGGAGTTATCACTGCGATCAAGTTCACGCCCCATGAGAATATTGGAACGAATTTGAAGCATATTCCAGGTAAAGAATCCAAGTCCCACAAACAAAAGGACCGCAAACACACTAATGGATATCATCAATCGTTATTTAAGGCATTATCCGCCATTTTTTTCAGCTTCTTTTCCTGATCTGGCGTGAATGAAGATTTCGATTTCGAACCAAAAACTGAAAAATGTATGTACCGTTCCGGGTGCAGCTGAAGATCATCTACGAGGTTTTGCAGCGACTGGTTGGTTTCCACCAGTTCGTTGTACAAGGACTCGTCATGTATGAGTTTTCCGAGAGTTCCGTTGCCCTTCTGTGCTGACTCTAATATACCGTTGATTTCCTGCAATGTGACACGTGCGTCAGTTATGATTCCTTTGAAGTCTGCCGTTACGAGATCGTCTGTGATGGTTTTCACGTTTCCGACAATCTCTTTCACGACTTCGTTGCTCTTTTTAAGGTTTTCTGTGATTTGCGTCACATTCGACATGATACGAGAAATTTTGACCTTTTCCGTTACTACCAGATCTTCAATCTGAGCCGCGGCATTGCCAAATTTTTTGATGGCGATCCGAACTTCCTGCATGCTCCGCTCCATTTCCGAAGAAGCTGTAGTGTCCCAAAAAGCAGCCAATTTGTCTGTAAATTCAGTTAAATTACCCAAAACGAAATTGAGGTTTTTTTCGATCGGATCAATGTACGTCTCAATTTGCGATTGCAAGGATTTAGAAATGACCCCCTGAATGTGTGATCCTAACGCATAATTACCCTCCACGTTCTTCTTGTTCGGCAAAATAATGATTCCCTTACCCAGGAAATCGTTTTCTGCTCCACCCGCTTGTAACTCCGAGGATTTTGGAATTTTGAAGCCCGATTCCTGAATGTTAAACATGATTTTGACACGTCTTAACGAATCTTCGGAATCGTTCAATTCCACATTCAGTATTTTTCCAATGATCACACCGTTGTAATAGACGGAATTGGAAGGCGTAACCCCCGCGGTATTCGGAAAATAGGCGTAGTAAATGTCATCGCCACCAAAAAAACTGTTCCCCTTCAGGAAATTTACTCCGGTAACGAGCAGAAGTATGGCCAAAACCGTAGAAATTCCAGTAATTATCTCCTTTCGAAACTTCAAACCGTTATTTTTCTGCTAAGTTAATAGCTTTTTGCAAACTAATCCGTTCTCCATTGAGAAAGCCAACGACAAAAGCGTGTTGAAATCCATCGTTTCGCAAGGTGGATTTTAACTTGTTCGCTGAATCAAAATCATTTGGAAAATATCCCGTGGTGTACTTGTACAAGCCGTCCTGCTTGTATTCATACATGGTATTGCCTTTGAATCTGGAATCCGTGAGCGAAATCTTTGTCCCTGACGTTTCGATTTGGATGCGAAATACCACATCTACGGAAGTTGTGTTATCATTTGCCGATGTTTCATCCGTAAGGGACTCTGTATTTTCGGTTTGGACATCCACTCCTTCCAGCTCATTCTTGTATTTTTCAAATGCCGTAAACATAGCTCCTGCCATTTTTATCTGCGTTGTCGAATCACTAAGCCATTTTTCTTCTTTGGGGTTGGTCAGGAATCCGGTTTCAATCAATACGCTCGGCATCGTTGTCTTGTAGAGGACAAGGAATCCTGCCTGCTTCACACCACGATCGTGTCGCCCCAGGTACTTAAATTCTTTTTGAATTTTTTCTGCAAAGCTGATGGATTGATCCAGGAATACACTCAACTGAAGTTTTCTGGCAATAATCGCGTCCGGCGTCATTTCAAAGTCTTTGTATTTCGCACCACCGTCATCTTCAAGGTAAATGGTTGAGTTCTCGCGTTCCGCCACGCGCTGTTGTGCATCCGTTCGGTGAAGTCCCAATACATAGGTTTCGGCTCCAAATGCCTGCGGACCTGCCGCATTCGCATGAATACAAATGAACAGGTCTGCATTGTGCTGATTGGCAATTTTTGCCCGTTCATCCAATTCGACAAACACGTCTTTGTCCCGGGTGTAGACGACCTTGATATCCGGGTAGTTTTCTTTGATTTTGTTTCCCAGCATTAGTGCCATGGAAAGACAAACGTGCTTCTCATGGGCATGGGCTCCGTGACAGCCGGGATCTTTCCCTCCGTGTCCGGCGTCGATCACAACGGTTTTCAGCGAAGCAACGTCCAGTTCATCCTCCTGCGACCGGGCAATCGGAGACACGAAAATGATAATCAATGTTAAAATCACCAACTCATCATACCACTTCTTACGATTTCCCATTGTGACGCGTAATTTTAATAGTTTTGCGACGTTTAAAGTTCGAACTAACAAAAGTAATTTCCTTTTGGCTCTCAAAAAGCGTTCCATACTGCTAGTTATTCTCCTGTCATTGTTAATAATCACGAAGGCAACAGAAGGTTACGCGCAAGCCACTACAACCAGAGATACGCTCGTATTGAACGATTCCGATCTTGAGAATCCTGTTTATTACGGGGCCAAAGATTCCATCTTTAAGGATTTGCGTAAACAGCAACTTCATTTATTTGGTGAAGCAAAAATCGACGATGGAACCATTCAAATGACGGCGGGTTACATTCTCGTAGATCTCAAAAAAAATGAGGTTCTGGCCACCTATCGATTGGATGAAGACTCCGTGGAGGTTGAGCGCCCGGTTTTTACGGATGGTGCCGATAAAATTGTTGCCCGAACCATCCGGTACAACTTTGATACGGAGAAAGGATACATTGAGGAAGTCGCGGTGCAGCAGGATGAGAATTACCTGTATATGAAAGTTGCAAAACGGCATCCGAACGAGCAAATTCACTTCAAAAAAGGCCGTTTCACTACCTGCGATCTGGAAGATCCACACTATCACTTCCAACTCTCAAAGGCAGTTTTGGTGCCCGACAAAAGAATTGTTTCAGGCCCTATGAATCTTTGGGTCAAGGGCGTCCCTACACCACTTGGGTTGCCATTTAGTATCATTCCTCAATCTGAAGAAAAGAACAAAGGCCTGATCTTCCCGGATGTGGTCCCTGTCTCTGATTTCGGATTTGGGCTTCAAGACCTTGGCTACTACATTCCGGTTAATGATCATTTTCACACGACTTTATTCGGAACATTGTACAGCAGAGGAAGCTGGGGACTTCGCAACAATTCGGAATACATGAAACGCTACGGTTACCGCGGAAGCTTCAACCTGGGGTTCCAACAGTTCCGATCGGGTTTCCCCGGCAACACAGTGAGCAACAAAACAACGGTTAACTGGAATCACTTCAAAGACGCCAAATCGAGTCCGTACTGGGGATTTAACTCGCGGGTGAACTTCCAGTCGGACAACAACACGCAAAACAACCTTGATCCATTGAACGATCAGTTTTTCAACAATACACTGGCTTCCGACATCAACCTGACCCGAACCTTTCCCGGCAAACCGATTAGCACCGGACTTAAGGCTTCAATGCGACAAAACTCGATCAGTGAGAACGTGACACTGATTAGCCCGGTTCTGAATGTGAACGTCACGCGATTTTTTCCTTTCAAAAAAATGGTAAAGCGAAGCGGAGCACTGCGCGATCTCGTTTCTCGCTTCGGTGTCGTGTACAATTTCGAAGGACAAAACCGGAGTACATTCGCGGATTCGCTCATAACGCAGCTAGATTTTGCCGGAGTGGCAAAACAGTTCTTCAATGGAATCAGCCAATCGATGTCGGCTCAAACAACAGCAAGTTTGTTCAACAATACCTGGAAACTGACCCCCTCACTCAAGTATGGAAATAAGATCAATTTCCAACAAACCCGAAAATTGCACGATACAGCGGAAAACTCTTCGTATGATTCCACTTTCCAGCAGTTTGGTATAGCGCACGACTTTTCCATGAATGCTCAACTGACAACAGCGCTGTATTCCTATTATCGATTCGCAGGGAAACGAAACACCCAATTGCGTCACGTCATGACACCATCGTTCACCTTTAATTCCATTCCGAACCTGAACAAGATGCGCACTGACAGCGTCGGTATTAACCTGGCCCCCGTGACCTATTCACCGTTTCAGGGAAGTTTGTACAGCGTGACACAAACGCAGGATCAGGCCCTGTTCTCATTTAGTGTCAATAACACGTTTGAGCTGAAACAGGAAAGTGAAAAAGATACAATTGATGGCTTCCGAAGAACCCGCTTGATTGACGCCCTTTCCTTGTCCGGGAATTACGACTTTCTGGATACTGTGACGCCATTGTCGGACATTCGATTGAACATGCGGGTGAGTCCTTTGAAATGGATGAATTTTGTGTACACCGGGACATTCACTCCGTATGGCTGGAACGATACGACGGGGGCATCTCTCACCAGTTATGCGATCGATACGAACGGTGTTCTGGGCAGATTCCTCAATAATAATTTTACCACCACCTTAACTCTGACCTCCAAAGAAAGTCGCAAACAGCTCGCGAATACGGTTTCAAACCTGGAGGGACAATGGGATGCTGATCTTCAATACTATTTATTGCATCCGGAGCACGCAATCGACTTCGAGATTCCCTGGAAGGTTTCTTTCTCTCATGTGTTTACGTTGACGGCAAACAAATCCATTTCAGCAGATCATCCTGAGCGCTACAAACCGGTTCAAACGCTGGCTATGGTTGGAGATGTAAGCTTTACACGCAGATGGAAGGTAATTGCAAACGTCAATATGAACCTGGAAGCCAAAAAAGTAACAAATG
>JAURNA010000092.1 GCA_030830385.1 Crocinitomicaceae bacterium
AACCGCTTGTTCCACATATACGATGCAATTAAACTGGGGATTCCGTTTAAGACGATTATTGAGAAGACACGAATTGACATTTGGTTCTTAAAGCAGATCGAAGACTTAATCAAACTGGAAAGACGTATTGAGACGTTCCACCTCGATAATCTTCCGAAAGACCTGATGTTTGAAGCGAAGCAAAAAGGGTATGCGGATCGTCAGATCGCTCACTTGTTGCGCTGTCTCGAATCTGAGGTGTACGCGAAGCGAGAAGAATTCGGTATCAGAAGAGTCTACAAGCTTGTGGATACCTGCGCGGCGGAATTTGAGGCACAAACACCGTATTTCTACTCAACGTTTGAATTTGAAAACGAAAGCGTTCAATCCGACAAGAAGAAAGTGGTTGTTTTGGGTTCAGGACCCAATCGAATCGGACAGGGAATTGAGTTTGATTACAGCTGCGTTCACGGAGTCTTGGCTGCGAAAGAATGTGGTTACGAAACGATCATGATTAACTGTAATCCGGAAACGGTATCAACGGATTTCGATACGGCAGATAAGCTCTACTTTGAGCCTGTTTTCTGGGAGCACATCTACGATATTATCAAACACGAGCAGCCGGAAGGGGTCATTGTGCAGCTTGGAGGACAAACGGCACTGAAGCTTGCCGAAAAGCTGGATCGATACGGCATAAAGGTTCTTGGAACAAGCTACGAAGCACTCGATTTGGCGGAAGACCGCGGTCGATTCTCAGAGTTGTTGGGTCAGCACGGCATTCCATTTCCGAAATACGGAGTCGTTGAAAGTGCGGAACAAGCATTAGAGTTGGCGGATGACCTCGGGTTTCCGCTGTTGGTTCGTCCTTCGTACGTGTTGGGTGGACAGAAAATGAAAATCGTCATCAACAAAGAGGAATTGGAGACACACGTTGTTGATATCCTCAGTGAAATGGGTGACAACAAGATTCTTTTGGATCACTTTCTCGGAGGAGCGATCGAAGCGGAGGCCGATGCGATTTGCGACGGTGAAAACGTTCACATCATTGGAGTAATGCAGCACATTGAACCTGCCGGAATTCACTCCGGAGATTCGTATGCACTGCTGCCTCCGTATAACTTGGGAGACCTCGTAATGGACCAGATTGTCGATATTACAAATCGTGTCGCAGTTGCGTTGAAAACGGTTGGATTGATCAACATTCAGTTTGCGATCAAAGACGATGTGGTATACGTGATTGAGGCGAACCCACGTGCTTCTCGAACCGTACCGTTTATTGCCAAGGCATACGACGAACCGTACGTGAATTATGCAACGAAGGTCATGCTGGGTCACAAGAAAGTCAATGATTTTAATTTTGATCCGAAGCGAAAAGGATACGCGATCAAGATTCCGGTGTTTTCGTATGAAAAGTTCCCGGATGTGAAGAAAGAGCTCGGTCCTGAGATGAAATCGACCGGGGAGGCGATTCGCTTCATTGATGATTTACGCGATCCATTCTTTCGTAAGATTTTCTCGGAGCGGAACATGCACCTTTCACGATAAAAGATGGTCACGGCAAGTATTACAGGTGCTTTCAAGATGATTCTGATGATCGTCGGGGCACTCGTTTTGCTGCGTATAATTGGTCAGATCATGAATGCTCGCCGGAACGGGG
This sequence comes from Crocinitomicaceae bacterium, assembly GCA_030830385.1. Lineage (GTDB taxonomy): Bacteria > Bacteroidota > Bacteroidia > Flavobacteriales_D > Crocinitomicaceae > UBA4466. The sequence goes on from JAURNA010000092.1 coordinate 1,637, forward strand.
CAGAACAGTCAGCGATGGAGGAGAGGGAGCGCAAAATCCAACAAGTCAAAGAAAATTCGCGGAAAAATTTGGGAAAAACCCGAATACTTGATGGCTCTGTGGTTCATGGAGATGTTGAGGATGTAAACTATGAAGACGTCGGGGATTCATGAAGGCAATTCGTAAGCTGCTTCACAAAATGCTTGGACTCAAAGGATATCTTGGGTTCATCAGTCGGTGGTACATACGTATGATCAAATGGGGGATGCTGAAGAGGAAATATCCGGAGATTCATTACCTCAAAACCTTGATCCGTCCCGACTATATCTGTGTTGATATCGGAGCAAACCTTGGGTATTATTCATCTGTGTTAGCCAGAACGGCAAGCCGTGGTAGAGTGCACGCCGTAGAGCCCATTCCGCTTTTTGCAGATATCTGGTACCGAAACATGCGACGTTTTTCCAATGCAGAAATGCATTGCTGCGCACTGGGAGAGGAAGAAGGTACTGTGAAAATGGAAATTCCGATGCGAAACGGAATCGTGCGTCATGGGCTGACAAAAATCTCCGGAAGTGAAGAAAGCGCGCAAGATGACGTAGCCTATTCGTTTGAAGTTGCGATGAGACGAGGTGATGACGTTTTTGCTGATCTTGAAAGAGTGGATTACCTCAAGTGCGACGTTGAGGGGTATGAGCGATACGTCATTGCGAGTTTGAACTCTTTCATTCGCAATCATTTGCCCATTATTCAGATAGAACTGAACGGTGAAGAGAACCGTGCTGATGTGTATCATCAACTCACAAAACTGGGCTATCGCGCCCATGTCCTAGCCGAAAACGAGCTGGTTAAAATCGATGAAGATCAACTTCAGAAATACGACCAGGATTTCTATTTTTTGCATTTTTCGTAACCGGGTCTGAATCTCTGCCGGGATCAATTTGTTCGTCTGCAATGCAGGAAGAATATTTTTCGTGTGGTATCATTACGGTCTGCATCCATTCCGCAAAGAACAGTTGTATGTATTGTTCATTTTTGGGATTATATTAACCGGTTTCTACCTCGTTCCATTTGAAACTGGAAATATCTGGATAAATATAATTGTCAAAAGCACCCTGACGTTTGGTCTGTTTATAGGTCCGATCTACTTTCTGAGGATAGAACCCGAAACAGTCCGCTTCATCAATGGAGTATTTGGAGCAGGTAAGAAAGCAACAAGACGTGATTAAGGATTCACAAACGCTTTAATCTCCAGTTTATGAACTTCCGGCACTGTATTCGCGATTACAGTAACCGTTTTGTTGATTTCGTTTAACTGACCTTCTTTCGCTTTGAAGGAAACTTTGATCACATCGGATTTGCCAGGAGGAATGGGCTGTTCAGGCTTTTGTGGCGTTGTGCACCCACAGCTTGCAGAAACATTTTCGATAATCAAAGGTTTGTCACCCGTATTAGACACAATGAACTCAGTTGTGTTGTCCACACCTACATTCGTAGTTCCAAAATCGTGAATTTTCTTATCGAATTTCAGCGTTGTTTTATTCGCTGCAACTTCTTCCTGTCGCTTCTCCTGTTCCGTTTCCTGGCGTTCACGTTCTGCCTTGAGTTCTTCTCTTGACATATCGGATGTCGTGGACAGGTTACTAATCACCTCGCCGTCGTTGGCTTTGATTTCGTTTGATTCCGAGCTTCCGCAACTTCCCAAAAGTGCGAAGACAGCAAAGGGAATAATAAGATGTTTCATGTAGGTTGCTTTTATTCGACCAAATGTACAAAAAAGTGAATTATTCCGTAGCGCTTAATCCGTACTCGTTGTACGACTCAGATTCGATGATTTCAATCGCCTTCTGAAGGATTTCATTGGAGTCGTTGTAGACCTGGTAGAATTCGCTAAATCCCCATAAATTCTGAGCAATGTATGCCTTCAGGCGAAGACTCAACAGAAAACGGCTTTCTTCCAGTTGCGAGTCGTCGAGTTCCAGTTCTTTGTCTTCCTCCATTGCAAAATCAACCAGCTCTCCGAGTAAATCGTCACTCACTTCGAAGCTTTCCTTGAAATCCGAAAACCCGGGGTAATCTGCCAGCAAATCTTCGCGGTTATCATTTACATAGGTAGAGGAGAACTTTGTTAGGTGACCACCACTCGTAAGTTCGGTGTAATAATCGGTTATCCCCGTGGTATCAATCGGCACGAAATAGTCCGGCATGATTCCACCACCTCCGTATACGGTACGCTTGTTGACAAGTGTTTCGAACTTTAGCGAATCCGGGAAATCGATGGAATCCGCTGAGTTGAATTCTCCGTTTTCATATCGATCCGAAAGATCATTTCTATAAGCTTCAAGGTCATCGTACGGTTTTTGAATCCAGCGACCACTCGGCGTGTAGTACCGTGCAATGGTAAGTCGGATTTGCGAACCATCGGTCAAATCAATCGGTCGTTGTACGAGACCTTTTCCGTAGCTTCTGCGCCCTACGATGAGTCCGCGGTCCCAATCCTGAATCGCACCGCTCAAAATTTCACTGGCAGAAGCCGAGTATTCATTTGTAAGCATAATCAAGCGTCCTGATTCCCACAGCCCTTTTTTACCCGCATTCAAATCGACGCGTGGTTGTGCACGACCTTCTGAGTAAACGATCAGTTTTTCGTCTGAAAGGAATTCGTCTGCCAGGAACTTTGCAGCGTAGAGAAGACCTCCACCGTTGTTTTGTAGGTCAAATACAAGGTTTTTCATCCCCTGATCTTTCAGCGCTATCAATGCTTCCTGCACCTCGCTGCGTGTAGAACGCGAGAAAGAATTGAGCTTGATATAACCGGTTTCGGGAGTGATCATGTAATGTGCATCTACGGAATGTAACGGAATCACGTCTCGCGTGATTACAAAATCCAATGGCTCATTCTTTGTTTTTCGTTTAACTTTCACAGTTACTTTCGTTCCCTTATCCCCAAGCAATCGATCCCGCACTTCTTTGTTTTTCAATCCAATCCCGGCAACGTTTTCATCGTCGATCACAACGATTTTGTCTCCGGGAAGAAGTCCCAGTCTTTCGGATGGACCTCCCGGTATCGTAGCAACAACTATGAGGGTGTCTTTCAAGATTTGAAAACGAATTCCAATTCCCACAAAATTGCCATCAATTTGCTGGTTGGCTTCGTCTACTTCTTCTTTTGAGATATAGGTTGAGTGTGGATCCAGTTTTTCGAGAAGGGAAACAATTGCCACATCCGTAAGCTGCTCGTCGTCAACATCATCAAGGTATAACTGGTTCACATAGGTGAGAACTTCATCGAATTTCTGAGTCGTCGCAATTTTTGCGGCATCAACCTGCCCGAAGGCTGTACTGGTCGAGAGGATGGCAGAGAATAAAAGAAAACGTTTCATACACGTAGGATTTAATTGCTTCAGCGGTTTTATTTGCACATTAGTTAAATAACGCGAAAAGACACGGAAGCGTATCCTTAAGGTACAATAAAATATGTTAAAATCATCGTAAATCATTTAGTAAACAATTGGCTGTGGAATAGAAAATACAATCCAGCCAGGTATCGGTTCATATTTTTTGTTATTTCGGTTGTCATGAGAACGTACATTATCTTGTTTTTCATTCTGCTCGCTTCGGGGGCTGTTGAAGCCCAACATCCTGCTTTTGACCGATTGGAGATGAATTATGCCCAGCGACATTATCGCCGGGTGTATCGACTCTCGGATCGCATGTTGGACAAGCCGGAGTACGATTTCTCGATAATCCCTTCGTATTACAAGAGCATCAGTTTGTTTCAGTTGTGTCAGAATGATCATTGGCGAGAATTGCACCCGAAGGCTCTTGATCGTGCGAAAGAGTTGTTCCTGAACGTAAAACGCTCGCAAGACGGTGAGAAGTTATTCAACTCGCACATGTATGAGCTCTCGTGGTTGAAAGGCGATATGGAATCCTGGGCAAGTGATCTGAAACGAAAAGGGGAGACCCATACGTTTGATCAGGTGAACAATATTCTGACCGAGATTTTCAGTGACGTTCCTGAAGTGGATGCCGGTAATGATGCAAATCATTCGGTTGATACGATTCCTTCGAATTCTGTTCCTGAATCAGCTGAGCTGGCAGGTATTCGAGGTCAGATCGTTGAATTGGCAAAGACACATATTGGCACTCCTTACGTTTGGGCGGGAAGCAGTCCGGAGGGATTTGATTGCTCGGGTTTCACCTTGTATGTTATGAAGGAAAACGGTGCATCAATTCCGCGCAGATCCGGTGAGCAATATGAATCCTCTAAGAAGTTAAAAGCAGAAGAAGCACAGCCCGGAGATCTTGTATTTTTCAACAATGGATCCGGAATATCCCATGTTGGAATTGTGATTTCAGGAAAGGACAAACCGCTCGTGATGATTCACTCGAGTTCGAGTAAAGGCATCGTTATTACAGAAGTGGAAAAATCACAATATTGGATGAGCCGCCTCCATGGATACGGTACCTACATTCATTGATTTGCAGGTCGGAAAATGATCCATATACTCAGCAGACTGAACACGAGTAATAATCCCCCCAGTACTGTAAACAACCAGGGCTCACAAGGACGGACGATGCAGATCGCGATGATCCCAACGAGAATAAATCGCAGGAGATAATCCAATCGTCGACTGTTTGGCTTCAGCAGTGAAATACTTGCTAAACCGATCTGAAGAATGAAGGTGGCAATGATAAAATGGCCATAGTCCGGAATCCACTCAGGCTTGATATACAACAGGATCACCTGCGCAATCAACAACCCAATCAAAATAAACGGAACCGAATCGTTCAGGTTGATCAAAGCAAGTCGAAACACAAGAAGACCGAGTCCCGCAACGCAAAGTGCAAGCCCGAGGAGACCGTCATCAATCGGTATTTTCGAATCCATGACCTTCCAAAGGCTCCAGAATCCGTATCCGAGAGATAAAACAGAAGAGACCAACGTGATGTGTTTCAAGAGCGGCATGCCTCAAATGTAGGCAAAAGAAAAAGGGAGCCTGTGCTCCCTTTGTTATTATTTTGCTTCCTCTAGTTCATTGATTGGCCCCCGGAAAACAATTTGATCATCGAAGATGTCCATCACAACATTTTGGGTTCGATCAATCTTGTCTGCCAGAATCGCCCTGGACAATTCATTCATTACACTGCGCTGAATCACCCGCTTGATCGGACGTGCTCCAAAGAACGGGTCATAGCCGGTATCCGAAATCCAGTTGATCGCGTCTTCGGTGAACACGATATGGATGCCCTGTTCGCGAAGTTTCTCTTTCAGATGATTCAATTGGATGTCAGCGATTGCCCGGACATCTGCCTTGCGCAATGGAAGGAACAGGACCGTTTCATCGATTCGATTCAAAAATTCAGGTCGTATCGTTTGCTTGAGCATCTCGATTACCTCCAGGCGTGCGCGGCCTGCTGCTTTTCCGAATTCTTCATCCTTCAACCCATCGAATTGCTCGTGAATCATCGCTGAACCCAGGTTGGATGTCATGATGATAATCGTGTTTTTGAAGTTCACCGTACGACCTTTGTTGTCTGTCAGCCGACCATCGTCAAGAACCTGAAGAAGAACGTTGAATACATCCGGGTGTGCCTTTTCGATTTCGTCGAGCAGCACAAT